>NZ_MPJE01000029.1:0-41698 GCF_001975465.1 Chlorobium sp. KB01 | reverse complement strand
AGTAAGTGAAATAAAGTTATATTCAGCGAACAGGAGGTGAAGTTGCTGAGTGCTGAGGATGCGGGGTGAGAAACAGTTCAGTGATGAGCGAATTTTGGGTAGAGGAGATTTTGTTCGTGAGATTCTTGATGGCGCTGAAGATTCTGTAAAAGATCGACTGCCGGCGATTTCCAGGTATGTGGAAGCAGCAGAGCGGTTAACAAGGGCTTGTGAAGAGGACGGTATACATGTGCAGGCATTGCAGGGAGGGTGTCGAATGAGGAAGTGTTCGGATTTGCAAAAAAAGCTTGCGGTTGAGTATGTACAGGTGCTCGGGATGAGCTATGCCGGAGCGGTACGTCTGCCTGGGATATCAGGGGGAGGCGTGGAAAAAATTGTGAAGCATTGTTCTTCGGTAAGTAGAGTTATTCGAGAGCGTCCCCTAAAACTCATATCGGGCTAATGAATGGGAAGAGGGTTGCGGTATTACTATCGTTATTCAACAACGTCCCGGATCCTCACGGCAACACCCCCTACTTTGTAGGTCAAAAACTTTCCTGATATCCTGATTGACCCATTTATCGAACATCGTCGGTGCCCTCCTGATCCGAATGTTCACGATGCTCAATGCCTGCCGCCTCTTCCAGTTGCCTCTTCAGCTCCTCTTTTGATGGCAGATAGAGTTGATACTTTGAAGCAAAGATATTTGAATCCTTGGGGAGAGTAAGCTCAACCAGCGCATCATGTTTGCGATGGCACAACAGAATGCCGATTGTCGGCAGTTCATCGTCAGTTTTGACATAGCGATCAAAGTAGTTCACATACATCTGCATCTGCCCAAGGTCCTGATGGGTGAGCTTGTCGCGCTTGAGATCAATGAGCACATAACAGCGCAACAGTCGATTGTAGAAAACCAAATCAACATAGAAGTGGTCATTGTCGAAGGTGAAGCGTTTCTGGCGAGCCTCAAAAAGAAACCCTTTGCCGAGTTCAAGCAAAAAGTGTTCGAGGTGGTCGATGATGGCCGTTTCAAGTGCATGTTCTGAATAGGCGCTCTTCTCTTCCAGATCGAGAAACTCAAGCACCAGGGGATTCTTGATCACATCCGCCGGTTTTTCAATCAAGAGCCCCTTCTCTGCAAGCAGCCTGACTCCATCCTTGTCACGGCTGAGCGCCAGCCGTTCATACAGCGAAGCTGCTATCTGCCGC
This sequence comes from Chlorobium sp. KB01, assembly GCF_001975465.1. NCBI lineage: Bacteria > Pseudomonadati > Chlorobiota > Chlorobiia > Chlorobiales > Chlorobiaceae > Chlorobium > Chlorobium sp. KB01. The sequence goes on along the minus strand of NZ_MPJE01000029.1, from coordinate 40,510 downwards.
TCCAGCTCTCTGGCACCCCAACTGTTTTCGCTGGCTTCAATTTCGTAGAAGCGGCGCTCATCCACGTTCGATATGGTCAGCAAAGCAACATAATGTGTCCATCCGAGAGAGATGCTGCCTGCCAGTTTTGCGGAGAGTGCTTGCAGTATTTGAGGAGAATTGATAATCGCATTACAAGAAGGAACAGGCAGCGTCTGTTGAATCTCCTGTAGTCCAATACGGTTATCAGAAGATTTTGCAGGCAGTGCCTGCAAAATTCCGGAATAGGTGAGATAGAACTTACAGCAAAGTGCAAGGCTTCGTTCTGAACAGCCCTTGAGCTTCAACTGGGCTGCGATTTTTTTCAACAAATTGGCGCCATACTCCGCTCTGTCGGAGCCCCCCTGCTCAAACTCGACAATGTACCATCCGAACAGCCAGTTCCGGATCACCAGAGAGGTGTCAACCGAGCGAACAGCTCTCTGCTGCAACGCCCGGTTGGTCTCTTCGAAGAGGGTGAGTAACTGTTTATAGTTCATAGAATTCACACATTACCAGTCCTGGTTCAGATACTTTTTGAGCTGCCCAAAGGCCTCGCAGCGATTCATGATCCTGAACGAGCTGCGATGGGTTACTTCGGGAAGCACACAAACTACCTGCCGAATACTGCAATTATCAAATATACGATATCGGAGAAAAGATCGTGAGATTATAAAGGCAGATGAAAAGTTGAGCGCATAACGGGTTCATCAAGATTCATAAACATTCGGCCACATTTCACTCGCTCCGGAAATGGCGCATTACGTACTTACGAAGCACACCATCCATTCGCGATTGCCAACCTTCACTGGTTGACTTGAAATATGCAATGACCTCAGGGCTATAACACACCGACACAAGCAGCTTCTTGTTTTCAGATCTCGGACGACCACGCAGGGGGCACGTCCACATCAGTGCGGCTTCCCGGTCGAGGTCGCCTGCCATAGCCAGAGAGACACCGTGCTTCGCCTGGTTTGCTGCATCCCTGGCGGGATCGAACTCGGCTCTATGTAGCTACACTTAATGAGAGTGCCAAAAGAACCGCAGGCCGCTCGACTGCGGGGTTAGAAGGGCAAATTAACGAAAGTTGCTTGTCATTTACTTTTTTTCGGATTGCTATTCGGATTGCTAGATTTGCTAGGTTTGAGGGACGGTGTATTCCCTGGTGTTGTTTTGTTATCACGGCGGCGCTGATCCGGTTTCCCTGTTGATTTTGCTATCGGCTTTGGTCCTGGTTTAAGTGTCATGAATGCTCTCCTTTGTGGTTTAAAAAATTACAGTGTGTGCGTACCTTCTAACGTGAAGCTAACCGGGGCTGCGCGGCTTTATCGCGCAGCGTCCGGTTGAGCGTAGTGTTAGACGTGTTACAGCACACCTGACATTAGCCCCAGAGAAACTACGACAAGCAGTATTGACACCACTATCTGTATGGATCTGATGGTGATCTTTTTGAGCAGCTTTGAACCGAGGTATGCGCCAACAAATGCTGAAACCGATGCCGCGATAACAAGTGGCCATTCGACGCCGCGGTGCTGCCCAGACATCTCCCAGCCATATATCAGCATACGGGACGTATCCACCATGACGGCCAGCATTACCCCGGTTGCCACGAACTCTTCTTTGCTTAAACCGGCTTTGAGCAGAAACATGCTTCTGAACGCACCCTGATGGCCAGACAGGCCACCAAAGAAACCGCTGACCACGCCGCCATATGGTAGGTACTTCTTGTCCAGTGCGATGGACGAGAACTTAGGCGACAACTCAAGTACGACAAAGGCCAGAATTAGCATTCCAACGACCAGCTTTAGGGGCGATACGTGTATTTGATTTCCGAATGCGGCGTACTCAAGAATCGACGGAACGACCGAGAGCCATCCGAGAACCAAGGCACCCAAAAATGCCGAAACGACAGCCGGAACACCGAAGCTCAAGAGTACGGATCGGTTGGCTTTCTTGCCGAGCAAAGCAACTTTGAACAGATTGTTTGCTAGATGCACCATGGCCGTAATTGCAATTGCGACTTCGACAGGAAAGAAGATCGCGACAACAGGCATGAGCAATGTCCCAAGGCCAAACCCGGAGAAAAGGGTTAACGCCGAGGCGAATAGTGCAGCTACTGAAACAACAACAATTTCCACAGCGCCTCCTGATACGTCTAACAATGTTTAGACTGATCCGCATAAATCGGAAAATGCAGAAACCCCTTTCTGCATAAGACAAATTCCAAATTATTCAGAAACAGCGTATAATCTATTATCTATAAATGAGTTAAAACAAGAGAACTTTTTTATCATGCCGGTATAGACAGATCAGTCTAAATCAGCAATAAACATATCAAAAGAACTTTTTATTAGTCGACAATCCCTCATCTTCCGTCCCATCCAGAATATCAGAGGGTCAGACAGCGCTCTGTTCTACCAACAACCTCCCGTCGAGCCCAGCCTGAATCAGTAAATGCTAACCGTTCCTCTCAGTACAAGGACGCAGATACCTGCTGATTGCAGTTCTGGTTCATCCTTCAACAATTCGGGCCGGTAGCTCCCGTTTGCATATTTATCTATCACCAAGATAGCGCTGAAATACGGCAAACACAAATTGATCAGCCATAGAATCACCGGTTTTTGTGCTCATCATGGCGGATTGTGTGTGTCAAGGAGGTCGGCGGCGATAAAATCAAGTGACGATGATTGTGACGTTTTTTTGTGGTATGGGGTGAGGAGTCGTTCTCCGAAGAGGTATTGGTTGCGCTATAATCGAATACGTGTAGAGTAAAATCGTAATGGCAGATTACCCGGAAAACTTATATTCCGGTTCGAGTCTGAGCGCCAGACACCAAATACGGAACCGTTTATAACCAATGCGGGAGGAGGATGGTGAAATCCAAAAATGACGCGGTCGGCCTTGAGGGCTCTATCTGGTTTCAGAAAGCTGAAAACAGATATCTGGGCGGAGAGAGAATCGCCCTGCTCGAAAAAATAGATGAGCTCGGCTCGATCAACAGTGCGGCCAAGGCCGTCGGGATCAGCTATAAAACCGCATGGCATCTGGTCAATATGGTAAACAATCTCGCTGAAAAGCCTCTTGTTGACCGTGTAACAGGAGGAAAAGGGGGGGGCGGCACCGTTCTGACAAGGGAGGGAAAAAAAGTTATCGAACAGTTCCGGATTGTTCAGGAAGAGCACCGGAAATATCTCCAAAATCTTGAAAGCCGTCTCGGCGACGCAAGTAATCTTTATCAATTTTTACAAAGAATATCAATGAAAATCAGCGCACGCAACGTCTTTTCCGGCACTATTGAAAAAATTACAAAGGGTGCTGTCAATGCTGAAGTCACGCTTCTTATCGGCACAGAGACCCGCATCATAGCCATCATCACCAACGGTGCAGTTGACAATCTCGGTTTGAAGGCGGGCATGAATGCCTATGCAATCGTCAAATCAAGTTCCATCATTATCGCCCAGGAGCTGCATGATGCAAAATTGAGTGCCCGCAACATCCTGCCCGGCATCATCAGCAAGCTTATCGAAGGTCCGGTCAGCACGGAGGTCGATGTTGAAATCGGTGGCGGCAACGTCATATCGGCCATCATCACCCATGGCAGTTCGGAAAAACTTGCACTCAAAGAGGGCGATCATGCCTGTGCACTCTTCAAGGCATCAAGCGTGATACTTGGTGTTAACTGAACTGAAAACCGTGTAATAGAACAAGCATTCAATCCTGACTTCCTCTGTTTTTTCTGATAGAGGAAGTCAGGAAAAAAACAGAGTTTATTTGGAAAGTTTCCGAAAAATAGTTAACAATCGTTAATACGTAATCAACAAGACGTCGAATCATGAAAGCAATGACCTCCAACATAATCTGTACAAGCTGTTGCTGTTGCTGTTGCGGAATGCAGAGCAACTCTGATACAGGAATATACCGGAGGAGATTGTAGCCCCACTTGGATTCATGAAATGCGTACACTCTTTTAAAAGCCGGTCCTGAATTGTCAGTACCGGCTTTTTTTATTGTAAAACAAATTTTTTTTATCAAAAACACGAAGCACAAACCGCCATGTCCCATTCACTAAAATCAACTGATTCAGCCGTTTGCACAGGAATACCCCTTCCGGTTGTCAAACTGAACCGGGTCGTCCTGCTTACCGGTATTGTTGCTGCCATTCTCACGCAGCAGCCGGTTATTACCACCCTGCTCTTTGTGATCATTCTCGGATCCGTTGTGTTTGGCCGAAAAGGGAGCCTCATCTTCTTTGTCGGATCGCGAATTTTTGCAGAACAGAACAAACACGCGGCCACTGAAGATCCGAAACTGATGCGCTTCAATAACTCCATAGCAGCAATATTGCTCGGAGGTGCCCAGATTGCATTCCTGCTTGGCTCCCCTCTTACCGGGTGGATTCTCTCAGGGTTTGTCGCCGTAGCAGCAGCCGTTGCCCTCGGAGGGTTCTGCTTTGGCTGCTTCCTCTTCTACCAGTTCAATTTGCAGCGGTTCAAATTTTTCGGTCCAAAACAACAACAACAATAACTTTTGCGATCGTCCTGTTTCCAAAAAAACTAACAGCATCATCATTAATCAATCAAGGAGAATTTTCAATGAGTTCAGCAAACTACCGTTTTGAAACGCTCGCCCTGCATGCAGGCCAGAGCGTTGATGCAACCCAGTCGAGAGGTGTTCCGGTCTATCGTACCAGCTCCTATCTCTTCAAGAACACCGAGCATGCAGCAAACCTCTTTGCCCTGAAAGAGCTGGGCAATATCTACACCCGGCTGATGAACCCGACAACCGATGTTCTCGAACAGCGGGTCACGCAGCTTGAAGGCGGCGCTGCATCCGTAGCCCTCGCATCCGGCACAGCCGCGATATTCAACACCATCATCACCATCGCCGAAGCCGGAGATGAGATCGTTTCGGCAAACAATCTCTACGGAGGCACCTACACACAATTCGATGCCATTCTTCCCAAGCTGGGTATAACCGTTAAATTTGTTGATCCGAAAGACCCTGCCAATTTCGAACGGGCGATAACCGAAAAAACAAGAGCACTCTATATTGAAACCATCGGCAATCCCGTCCTTGATTACAGCGATGTCAAGGCCATTGCCGAGGTAGCTCACCGTAACGGCCTGCCGCTGATTGTCGATGCAACCTTCACCACTCCGTTTCTGCTCAGAACCATTGATCTGGGTGCTGATATTGTGATTAACTCACTCACCAAATGGCTTGGTGGCCACGGAACGGGAATCGGCGGGATTGTTACCGATGCCGGGCGTTTCAACTGGAAGGGAGGCAAGCACCCGCTCTTTACCGAACCGGACAAAAACTATCACGGGCTGCGCTGGGGCATTGACCTTCCGGAACCGCTGGCTCCGATTGCATTTGCCCTGAGAGTACGGACCGTTCCGCTCAGAAATCTGGGAGCAAGCATCTCTCCGGATAATTCATGGATCTTTCTCCAGGGTATCGAAACGCTCCCCGTCAGAATGATCCGCCACAGCGAAAATGCGCTCAAGGTTGCAGAGTACCTGGCCGCACATCCTGAAGTGACATGGGTACGCTATCCCGGACTGAAAAACGATCCATCCTACCCGCTTGCATCACGGGACCTTAAAAACGGATTCGGTGGTGTTGTGGTATTCGGTGTAAAAGGGGGATATGATGCTGCTGTTAAAATAATCGACTCCATCAAACTCTTCTCTCACCTCGCCAATGTCGGCGATGCCAAAAGCCTTATCCTCCACCCGGCAAGCACTTCGCACAGCCAGTTGACAGAAAAACAGCAGATCGAGGGAGGGCTTTCACCCGACCTTATCCGCCTCTCCATTGGCCTTGAACATCCCGATGATTTGATTGAGGCTCTTGATGAGGTGCTGCATACGGAGGAGTCGCACAAGCAGAGTTGGCTGTCGAAACTGATCAAGAAATAGATTTTTAACAATACAACCATGGTGCAGAAGCATCTCACAGTAAAGACTCCTCACGGCCTCCATTTCAGGGCTGCTGCGAAAATCGTCAGGATTTCGAGAGAGCAGCAGTGCCCGGTTTTGCTTGAGAAAAAAAATGGGGAAACAGCCAGCGCTGAATCTTTACTTGAGATGCTCACCCTTTGCGCAATTTCCGGAACCCGCCTCAGGGTTACCGCCGAAGGGAAGAACGGGAGCAAAGCTCTTGCCATGATAGAAGAGGTTTTTGAAAACGGGGCAGGCATCTGACCATGAACAATCATAAACGAAACATCACGCTTGTAGTTGCTGATACCCAGTTTTTAACCAACGAAGCACTCAAGTCAATTCTCTCTCCGCTATACCAGGTGGTGCACCTTGTGTCAACCAAGGCCGGGCTCCTGCAGTATCTGCACCAGGAGACCATATCTCTGGTCATTACCGATCACACGCTCTTTGATTTTGATTCAGTCAACGATCTCGGGGAGATCAGAAAAGAGTATCCGGAGCTGGGCATCATCATCCTGACCAACTCGATAACTCACCCGAAAATAAAGGAGCTGAACGACTGCGGCATTAAAAATATCGTGCTGAAAACCGATGACGGTGATGAACTTTTTCATGCCATCGAAGCTGCCCTGAAAGGGAAAAAATACTATTCCGGAGATGTGCTTGATATTCTGCTGAAAAAGGATGGGCCGATGGAAGATGCGAGCCTCCTGACAACATCAGAAATTGAAATCGTCCGTCTGATTGCCGCCGGCTTGTCAACAAAAGAGATTGCGGTTAAAAAGCATATCAGCTTCCATACCGTCATGACGCACAGAAAAAACATCTTCCGGAAACTGAGCGTTTCAAGCAGCCCGGAGCTTATGATGTACGCGATCAAAGCCGGATTGATAGACAATATTGAATACCACATCTGATATACCTATACCCTGTTTGCGGTATAAAAGATGCCCTTTACAGGGGATTTACATTACGGGGCATATTCTTCATCTTGAATTATTCACAAACGCTTAAACAATCAACAACCATGGGACGTATTGCAAAAAAACTGACCGATCTTATCGGTAACACTCCGCTGCTTGAACTTGGCAATTTCGGCCTTGAACATGAAGCTCTGGGCTCGGTCATCGCCAAACTTGAATACTTCAATCCGGGCGGCAGTGTCAAGGACCGTATCGGTTTTTCCATGATCGAGGATGCCGAGAAAAAGGGTCTGCTCAACAAGGATACCGTCATCATTGAACCAACCAGCGGTAACACCGGTATTGCACTGGCATTCATTGCCGCGGCCAAAGGGTACCGCCTGATTCTCACGATGCCTGAAACCATGAGTATTGAACGCCGCAACCTGCTCAAGGCTCTCGGTGCCGAGCTGGTTCTTACTCCAGGACCGGAAGGAATGCCCGGCGCCATCAGAAAGGCTGAAGAGCTTCACTCGGAATATACCAACTCCTTTCTCCCTCAGCAGTTCAAGAACCTGGCCAACCCTGATATCCACCGCAGAACCACAGCCGAAGAGATCTGGAATGATACCGACGGCAAAGTCGATATCTTTGTGAGCGGTGTTGGTACCGGCGGAACGATAACCGGTGTCGGAGAGGTACTCAAACAGAAAAATCCCGGTGTAAAAATTGTTGCTGTCGAACCCTTTGACTCCCCGGTCATTTCAGGAGGAAAACCGGGACCGCACAAGATACAGGGAATCGGTGCCGGATTCATTCCTGATATCCTCAACACCGGTATCATTGACGAAATCATCCAGGTAAAGAACGAGGATGCCCTGCGTACAGGACGGGTTCTGGCCCGCACCGAAGGACTCATTGTCGGTATCTCATCGGGAGCTGCAGCGTACGCAGCCCTGCAACTTGCCCAACGGGAGGAGAACAAGGGTAAAAAGATTGTTGTTATCCTGCCCGATACCGGCGAACGCTACCTCTCTACCCTGCTCTACCAGTTTGAGCCCGAGCAGGTCAATATCTGAGCGTTCATCTGTTCCGGGACGCTCCACTGAAAAGGACAAGTCGGCATGGGATTGAAAATCTACCTGCCGGCTTGTCCCGACAAGGGATTTTTTAAACAAAGGAGAACCGGAAAGGCATCCGGCTCCAGGAGATGTGTAATTATGGAAACAAGAAACGGCAGTATCATTGAAGAGACTATCGCGCTTTTAGCCGGATCCGGCAGCGCTGAATGCGACTATCTGCCAGATCATGAGCAGTTGCAGCCTTCAATCGAAAAACTCAAGGCGATTGTCGAGCTGCTCCGTGCACTTCTCTTTCCGGGATATTTCGGGGAACCGATTCAGCGCCAGCAATCTCTGCCTCACATTCTGGGTGTTCGTACAGAAAAGCTCTACATGCTCCTCTCGGAGCAGATCAGGAGTGTGCAACAGTTCAATCATGAGAACAATCACACGTCAACCTCCGAAGAGAATGCCGAGGCAGTTGCAGAGCAGTTTATCGGAATGCTGCCTGAAATACGAAGGAAACTGTGCACTGACGTCAAAGCAATCTTTGACGGTGATCCTGCAGCAAAAAACTATGGTGAAATCATCTTCTGCTATCCCTCGATCCGGGCAATGATCAATTACCGTGCAGCACATACACTGCTCTCTCTTGGTGTACCTCTTCTGCCGAGAATCATCTCCGAGATGTCCCATTCGGAAACCGGTATAGACATTCATCCCGGCGCCCATATCGGCGAATATTTTTGTATTGATCACGGAACCGGTGTGGTTATCGGGGAGACCTGCATTATCGGCAACCATGTACGGCTCTACCAGGGGGTAACCCTTGGGGCAAAAAAATTCACGCTCGACAACGACGGAAATCCGGCCAAAAATGTTCCCCGTCATCCGATTATCGAGGATAACGTCGTCATCTACTCCAATGCCAACGTCCTTGGAAGAATAACCATCGGCAAAAACTCCATTATCGGAGGCAACGTCTGGCAGACGAAAAGTCTTCCTCCAAACTCCAGGGTACTGCAGCAGAAAGCCGTTGAAAGCAGCTTTACGGACGGCGGCGGCATTTAAAATGAGCATAACCCGGTATCAAACAGTCAGACTCACCCTCTTACACTCTTAAACCAGCACACAACTCATGTCAAACGCACAACGGGAATCGAACAGTCATTTACAGCGCAGTGTAACCACTACTGTAGCAAGAAATCTGGCGAACACGACCAAAACCGTTCCCCAGATGATGTCCATAACCCCGAGGTGGCTGTTGAAGCTGCTCCCGTGGGTACATGTCTCATCGGGGACCTACCGGGTAAACCGCACCAAAATAGAACTGCAGAAACCGGAACGGATCGGTATCAACTTTCAGGAAGGAATCGCCTCGTTCAAACCTGAAGCCCTGAAGAGCATTCCCCTCTTTGCATCCTTTGAAGATGATATCATCAGTCAGATCGCCAAAAAGTTTGTACTTGAAGAAGCCGAGCTTGGAAATACCCTCATTCTTGAAGGCGAAGACCGCCATAAACTCTTTATCATTGCACACGGCCAGGTAGAGATACTGAGCAAGGGTCTCCATGGCGAGGAGCTGCGCATTGCACTGCTATCTGAAGGCGAGTACTTCGGTGCCGAGGATCTGGTATCCGACAAGCCCTCTTCGGTTACCATACGGACTATAACTCCCGGATCGTTTTTCTCGCTTTCAAGTGTCGATATCGAGAAACTCTTCCGCCAGTCCCCTTCCCTGAAGGAGTCCTTCCAGAAAACCGTTGCCGAGTACCTGAAAATCCGCTCCACTGTCAACACGCATGGTGAAAAGCATATCGACCTTGTCGCCGGATTTGCTGAAGATGTCGAGATTCCGGAAACCTATGTCGATTACACAAACAAACCCCGCGAATATTCGCTGCAGGCAATCCAGACTGTAGTCCGCGTTCATACAAGGGTTTCCGACCTCTACAATGAGCCCTACAACCAGATTGAGCAGCAGATGCGCCTGACGATCGAGGGCATCAAGGAGCGTCAGGAGTGGGAGTTTATCAACAACCGAGAGTTTGGTCTTCTCCACTCTGTTGATCCGGGGCAGCGTATCAGTACCCGGTACGGCACGCCAACGCCTGATGACCTTGACGACCTGCTCACAAAGGTATGGAAAAAACCGGCCTTCTTTATCGCCCACCCAAAAGCCATCGCAGCATTCGAGCGGGAGTGCACCTGGCGCGGTGTACCTCCGGCCACCATCAACCTTTTCGGAACTCCGGTTTTGACCTGGCGCGGTGTTCCGCTGATCCCGAGCGACAAGCTTGAAATCAACAAAAACAACAAGTCTGGTCACGGCACCACAAATATCATTCTGCTTCGTGTCGGTGAAAATGAGCAGGGTGTGGTAGGTCTGCATCAGGCCGGTATTCCCGGAGAGATCAGCCCGAGCCTCTCGGCAAGGCTGATGGGTCTCGACAAGCTTGGTGTAGCATCCTATCTCCTGACCCTTTACTCCTCACTGGCTGTACTGACCGATGATGCACTTGCCGTACTTGAAAATGTCGAAGTCGGCTACTATCACGATTACGAGCATCGCAAAACTGCCGCCAAAACCAAGTAAAGGGAACCGAAAAACCACCATACCGGTCAGGAGCTGAACATCCTGACCGGTATGGATTACCAAAGGAGTTATGCCGAGAGAATACGAACAACCATACATTCCGGGAATCGAGAGTGAAGCGATCAACCCGACACTCATTGCAGAGATCGCAAGTCGCCTCTTCAATGATCTTCCGGAAGCCTCCAGCACCCCGAGATATGAGACCGACATACTGACAGCACCCTCTTCACTTGCAGGCAACCTTGGTGACAAAACCGGAGCCGCTGCTCAACAGGGTGATGTGCACCTCCCCGACAATTCGCAACTGAAAGAGCTGCCGACATACCCGGAAATCCCTTATTTTCAGGGTGATGCCCTCCCCTCACAGGAGCATGATCTCTATTTTCTCTCCCCTGCTCCGGCAAAAAAAGAGGAACCGCTTGGACACCATGCCAACAAGCTGACCGACCAGCAGAACTACTCGGAGAACAGCAACGGCTCATACGGACTCGATCAGTTTATCCGCCGTACCCTTCCACCAAAACCGGAGCGTGCTGACGGGTTTGCGGAGGCAAGCCCGGAGAGTATTGCCCCGTTTTTCACCACGCTGAACAGCGGTCTTCCGGGTGAGGACGATTTTTCCTTCAATCTGCTTCTTGCTGCAGCTCAGACGCCCGCCTCCAGTGCAGATATCAACCCGCAGACTGTAACCCCGGAGGCTTTTTCAGACCACCTGCCACAGCAGCAATTTCCCGGAGTACCGGAACCTGCCGGAGACCCGGCAGAAGGTCAATGCTACGCAGAGAAGCTCTACAGGAACTTCGAATTTGAGCAGGGATCTCCTGATCTCTCATCAGTTTTTCAGGCGCTTCGCCGTGCCAATGGAGTTACTTCTCCTGCTCTTCCCGGCATCCCGGAAGCAGGGATACCGGCAAATCTCAAACCTGTGTCCGCTTCCCGACCTGAACTGCCAGGAAAAGCGCCAGCCCCGATAGTGCCGAACAACACTGCTGCTCTGCCCGGCACGACGAATTTGCCATTCAGCATCCCTGATACCTCTCTTGTTGATCCTTACTATTTTTTACGTGAGCCCAAGCAACCCCTGCATACACCTCAAGGGTTTGACGTTGCCACCATCCGCAAGGATTTTCCGGTGCTGCGCCAGTTGGTTCACGGCAAACAGCTTGTCTGGTTTGACAATGCCGCCACAACCCAGAAGCCGCTGAGCGTCATCAACGCGGTTGCGCAGTTCTATGCAACCGACAACTCCAATATCCACCGGGGTGCTCACACGCTTGCCGCGAGGGCGACCGATGCCTATGAGGGTGCACGTGAAAAGATCCGTCAGTTTATCGGTGCCGCTTCAACTTCGGAGATTATCTACGTCAGGGGCACCACCGAAGGGATCAATCTGGTGGCGCAGACCTGGGGGCGCAAGTTCCTCCAGCCGGGGGACGAGATTGTGCTCTCCATTCTCGAGCATCATGCCAATATTGTTCCCTGGCAGATGGTGGCCCATGAACGCGGTGCACGAATCAGGGTTGTTCCGGTCAACGACCGGGGCGAGATCATTATGGAAGAGTACACAAAACTGCTCGGACCACGCACAAAGTTTGTATCACTGACACAGGCGTCAAACGGCCTCGGAACCATCCTGCCCGTCAGGGAGATGATTCAGTTGGCCAAACGCTTTGATGCAAAAGTGCTGATTGATGGCGCACAGTCGGTGGCACATGTTCCGGTCAATGTGCAGGATCTCGATGCCGACTTCTTTGTTTTCTCGGGCCACAAGATTTTCGCACCGACCGGTATCGGAGTGGTATACGGTAAACGGGATCTGCTTGAGCTGATGCCACCATGGCAGGGAGGCGGAAACATGATCCAGGATGTACGTTTTGAGGAAACCACTTACAACGAACCGCCGGCCAAATTTGAAGCCGGAACACCCTCGATCGGCGATGCTGTCGGTCTCGGTGCGGCACCGAACGGCTGAGATCTATTCCGGGTCTGCGACTCATCGGAACAGCACGAAACAAGGTGGGTGTTCTCTCCTTTGTGCTGAACAATCTGCCAAATGAAGAGGTCGGAAAAATCCTCGACCAGGAGGGCATTGCCGTACGCACCGGCCACCACTGCACACAGCCCTCACTGCGGCGCTTCGGAGTGGAGGGCACCATCCGGCCATCACTGGCATTCTACAACACAAAGGAGGAGATCGACCGCCTGGCGGAGGTGATCAATCATATACAGCGCCGATGAAAGTTATCGCTATTAATTTATTCCGCGATTCGATTACTTCGTTGGGCGGTGCTCGAAATCCTCATGTACAGCGTGTACATTCCGGTTTCTGCGCGCCGTCCGCCTCGCACTCAAAGCGCTCATGACAATTAATAGAGATAACCACACGAGTAATTGTTAAAAAGTGTTTCGGTAAAAAAGGAAAAGAACGGTTATCTTTGTTCCCGGCAGTTCCGGAAAAACCGGATCCCGGAGATAAAGAAATAATCGCCCAGGAAAAAGCAACATGCAGTTTGAAACCATAGCCATTCATGACGGTCAGGCTCCCGACCCCCATACCGGTTCGGTAACGGTTCCTGTCTATCAGACATCAACCTTCGAACGGGAAGACCTTGAGCATCACCGTGATTTTTTCTACTCAAGAATCGGCAATCCCACAAGAAAAGCGCTTGAGTCAACCCTTGCCCTGCTTGAAAACGGCCGATTCGGGCTTGCATTTGCCTCGGGAGTTGCGGCAACCATGGCGGCACTTCAGGTGCTCAAACCCGGCGACCATGTCGTAGCAAGCAACGATATCTATGGCGGCTCCTACCGCATCTTTGAGCAACTCCTTCGTCCATGGGGGGTAACGACAACCTATGCGGAGAACGAAACCACCGAAAGCTATGCTTCCTGCATAACGCCCGCCACAAAGCTGATCTGGCTTGAAACCCCTTCCAACCCGCTGCTTCAGCTTTCCGATATCACCGCTCTTTCAGAACTCGGAAAAAGGCAGGGAATTCTTGTTGCCGTTGACAATACCTTTGCCAGTCCCTACTTCCAGCGCCCCCTTGACCTCGGGGCGGATATTGTTGTGCACAGCACCACAAAATACCTTGGTGGGCACAGTGACGTGATCGGAGGTGCGGTCATAACCTCGAACCCTGCTCTGCATACCATCATAAAAAATTATCAGGCTGCAGCCGGAGCCATACCTGCTCCCTGGGAGTGCTGGCTTATCCTTCGCGGTCTGAAAACCCTGAAAATCCGCATGAAGGAGCACGAGGCAAATGCCCTCCATCTTGCCGGGGTTCTTGAGCAACACCCGGCCGTGGAGCGGGTCTTTTACCCCGGTCTTCCCTCCCACCCGCAGCATGAACTTGCAAAGCAACAGATGAGCGGGTTTGGAGGAATGCTGACCATTGCACTCAAAGGAGGACTTCCGGCGGTCAAAACATTGACCGCAAACCTGAAGCTCTTTATCCTTGCCGACTCTCTCGGCGGAGTGGAATCGCTCATCGCCTCGCCGCCGAAAATGACGCTCGGCGCCCTTTCCACGGAAGAGAGGCGGCGCAGAAGATGTACCGACAATCTTGTACGGCTCTCTGTAGGTCTTGAAAATGCAGAAGATCTCGAATTGGACCTTATCAACGGACTTGCGATGTAAGGGCGTATTGCAATACACCCCTGCACCCATATCAATTTGACGATGAAAGAAATGGCACAAATGATTACTATTGAGCTGAATGGAAAGGAAGAGCAGCTACCGTCCGGTTCTGATGTAAACGGGCTGCTCTCAATTATCGGATCCGACGGAAAAAACGTGGCAGTTTTGGTAAACGACCGGAGCGTCCGCCCTGAAAACCGCCCGACGCACCTCTTGCAGGAGGGTGACCGGGTTGAGATACTGATTTTTGCCGGCGGCGGCTAACCTGCCTCAGACAGACACAACAGTTATGGAATTATTGCAGTTAGGCTCTTACAGCTTTACCTCCCGCCTGATTCTTGGAACAGGAAAATTCAGCAACGCCAAAGTTATGCTTGAAGCCGTCAGGGCTTCCGGCACCCAGCTTGTCACGGTAGCACTGCGGCGTTTCAACCGCGAACAGCTTGAGGACGATCTTTTCGGCCCGCTGAAAGAGCTTTCGGGAATAACCCTGATGCCGAATACATCGGGAGCATCAACCGCAGCCGAAGCTGTCCGGGCAGCACATATTGCACGGGAACTCTCCGGAAGCCCCTTCATCAAGGTTGAAATTCACCCGAACCCCCAGCACCTGATGCCTGACCCGATAGAAACTTATGAGGCCGCCCGTATTCTGGCCAAGGATGGATTTCTGGTCATGCCCTATATTGCTGCTGACCCGGTTCTGGCCAAACGCCTTGAGGATGTCGGCTGTGCTTCAGTCATGCCGCTCGGCTCGGCAATCGGCAGCGGACAGGGACTTGCTACCACAGAGATGCTCAATATCATCATCCGCGAAAGCGGTATTCCGGTCATCGTTGATGCCGGACTCCGCTCACCTTCGGAAGCTGCCGCAGCGATGGAGATGGGGTGCGCCGCCGTGCTGGTCAACAGTGCTGTGGCCGTAGCATTGAATCCCCCTCAGATGGCGGAGGCCTTTGCCGGTGCGGTTGTTGCCGGAAGAAAAGGGTTCAATGCCGGACTCATGCAGAAAAGCGGTTCCGCCATTGCAACAAGCCCTCTTACCTCTTTTCTCGGAGCAAAAGCATGAGCACGGCTCCCGATTGGCTGAGAGACGGGCGGGAATCGGCTTCCCTTGCGGCTATGCTTTCGCCCTCTTCACCACTCTCACTTGAATCACTGGCAGCGGAGTCAAAAGCGATCACCCTGCGCCGTTTCGGACGCACCATTTCGCTTTACGCACCGCTCTACCTCTCAAACCACTGCTCAAGTGGCTGTATCTACTGCGGCTTTGCCTCCGACCGAACAACCCTCCGCCGACGGCTTGAGCCGGATGAGATCGAGCGGGAGCTGCTCGCCATGAAAAAACTCGGCATCAGCGACATCCTTCTTTTGACCGGTGAACGGACCAAAGCCGCCGATTTTGATTATCTGCGCCGGGCGGTCGAAATTGCAGCAAGAAGCACACAGCGGGTCTCGGTCGAAGCCTTTCCCATGAGCGTTGCTGAATACCGCGCCCTGGCAGAGTGCGGATGTACCGGTATCACCATCTACCAGGAGACCTACAACCGGGAGCGCTACGAAGCGCTTCACCGCTGGGGGCCGAAAAAGGATTTTCTTGACCGGCTTGAAACCCCTGCAAGAGCGCTGGAAGGGGGAATAAAAACCGTTGGTCTCGGGGTGCTGCTCGGTCTGTCGGAACCGGTGGAAGATGCGCTGATGCTCTACCGCCATGCCCGTCATCTCAGCCGGACATACTGGCGAGCAGGCATCTCGGTCTCATTCCCCCGCATGAGGCCGCAAACAGGAGGCTATGAGCCCCCTTTTCCGGTTGATGACCACTTTCTTGCCCGTATGATCTTCGCCTTCCGTATCGCCCTGCCCGATGTTGAACTGGTACTCTCAACCAGAGAGAGCGCGGCCTACCGTGACGGCATGGCCGGACTCGGCATAACGCGCATGAGCATTGCAAGCCGTACCACGGTAGGGGGCTATGACGATAACAACACCGATAAAGGTCAATTTGATGTCTCTGACGATCGCACGGCAGAAGAGTTTTGTGCCGCACTTCGTGCAAGAGAGATTGAACCGGTATTTAAAAACTGGGAACCGGTTTTCAACGGGCCTTCAGTTACGCAAAGCCGCACATTAACACAGGAGGAACTGCACGCATGCCACTGAACGATAACCAGCGCCAGCGCTACCTGCGCCACCTCTCACTTCAGGAGATTGGCGAAGCAGGGCAGGAAAAACTGTTACAGGCAAAAGTACTCGTGGTCGGAGCCGGAGGTCTTGGCTCACCGGCGGCATTTTATCTCGCAGCAGCCGGTATCGGCTCGCTCGGAATTATGGATGGCGACACGGTGGAGTTGAGCAACCTGCAGCGCCAGATCCTGCATACGACAGCTTCACTCGGAGAAGAGAAAGTGAACTCGGCAGCCGAACGGATTAACGCTCTTGACCCTGACATCCGCCTCTCACTCTACCCCTTCCGGTTGACCGAAGAGAACGCCCCGGAACTCCTTGCCGGTTATGACTTTGTGCTTGACGCAACCGACAATTTCGAATCAAAGTTCCTGATCGCAAAGGCCTGCCACCAAGCGGCAAAGCCCTACTCCCATGCCGGAATCCGGCAATTCTACGGCCAGATGATGACCGTCCATCCCGGCAAAACCGCCTGCTACCACTGCGTTTTTCATGAAGAGGGAGTTCCTGCCGCCTCCACACCATCCGGCCCCATCGGAGCACTCCCCGGCATCATCGGCTCCATGCAGGCAATCGAAGCAATAAAATATATCCTCTCCATCGGCAAACCTCTCGTCAACACACTCCTGACCTGTGACGCACTCACCTCGGAGTTCCGCAACGTTCCACTGAGCCGCGACCCCCACTGCCCGCTCTGCGGCACTCGATAGAATCCTGTAAATCAGCATATCCGCGGAAGCTGTTCGCCGATGGGAAGATCGACAATGCGGCGGCTGCCGAATGCGGTTCGCATGACAACCATGCCGTGGTGGTCGTCAACAACCGAGCCGATAATGGCGGCATCCCGACCCTCTTCGGTAGCACGCATCACCTCAAGAACCCTGTCGGCATCTTTTGAGGCAACTGCCAGCACCAGTTTGCCTTCGTTTGCTACATGGAGGGGATCAATCCCGAGCAGCTCACAGGCACCACGGACATCGGGTTGTACCGGAATTGCAGTCTCGTTGATCTCAATGCCAACATTTGAAGCAGCGGCGAGTTCGTTAAGCGTGGCGGCCACACCCCCTCTGGTCGGGTCACGCATGGCATGAACCCCGGGCACAGCATCAAGAACGTCAGCAATCATACTATTGAGAGAAGCACAGTCACTCTTGATCCGCGACTGAAATGAGAGCCCCTGGCGAGAGGTCATGATCGCCATGCCATGATCTCCGACGGTTCCTGAAAGAATAAGGGCATCCCCCGGCTTCAGATTGCGGCAGGAGAGACCAACACCCTCCCTGATGGCGCCAACCCCCGCTGTATTGATAAAAACCTGGTCACACTGACCTTTGCCGACAACCTTGGTGTCGCCGGTGACAATCATCACTCCCGCTTTCAGAGCGGCTGCCGCCATACTTTTGACAATGGCTTCAAGATCAACCAGCGGGAACCCCTCCTCAAGCACAAAACCGGCGCTGAGGTAAAGTGGCCGGGCACCCCCTACCGCCAGATCGTTGACCGTACCATTGACCGCAAGCTCGCCTATGTTGCCGCCGGGAAAAAAGAGCGGACTCACCACATAGGTATCGGTTGAAAAGGCTGTTCGACCGGGGGGGAGATCAAGCTTTGCCTGATCGTCAAGCAGATCGAGAAAATGGTTGTGCAGATGCGGCATGAATACCCGCTGCATGAGTACCTGGGAGAGCCGTCCACCCGCGCCATGCGCCATCTGGACGGTTTCATGCTGTGTAATGGGAGCCGGACAGACCGGTGCAATTGTCATGGAGTGAAGTTCCTGTGATAGTTATAATAGGCGGCGCAAGCCCCTTCGGAAGAGACCATGGTCGCACCGAGAGGATGCTCAGGGGTACACTCTTTTGCAAATGCCGGACAACCGTCAGGCTTGAGTGCTCCCTGAAGAACCCGGCCGCTCATGCAGTGCGGTGATTCCGATGCACAGATATGGGAAACATTGAACTTTTTTTCAGCATCAAAGCGGGCGTAAGCCTCCCGCAATCCAAGACCGCTCGCCGGAATCATGCCGATACCGCGCCACTGCCGGTCGATCACCTCAAACACCTCTCTGATCGTCTCTTTGGCCGCCCGGTTCCCCTCACGGCTCACCACCCTGGCGTAGCGGTTGACCACCTCCGCCCTGCCAGCTTCAAGCTGTTCGACCGTTGCAAGAATTCCGACAAGAAGATCAACCGGTTCAAAACCGGTAGGAACAATCGGCACATGAAACTCTTTCGCTACAGGCTCATACTCTTCATATCCCATCACAGCGCAGACATGACCGGCGGCAAGGAAGCCCTGAACCCGGTTTCCGGAAGAGGAGAGTATGGCCCGCATGGCCGGTGGAACCATGACCTGACTCACCAGAACGCTGAAGTTCTCAACACCTTCTCTCTGAGCCTGCCAGACCGCCATCGCATTGGCCGGAGCAGTAGTCTCAAAACCTACCGCAAAAAAAACCACCTCTTTCTTCGGATTATCGCGGGCTATCTGCAGGGCATCCAGCGGTGAAAAAACGATGCGCACATCCCCCCCCCGGCTCCGCACCATAAAGAGATCCATTGAACTGCCGGGAACACGGAGCATATCGCCGAAACTGGCAAAAATCACCTCTTTTTCAGCGGCGATTACAAGCGCCCGCTCGATGGCTTCAAGCGGAGTAACACAGACCGGACATCCCGGCCCGTGTACCAGCTCTATGGTGTCAGGCAACAGTTGATCAATGCCGTTGCGGATAATCGAATGGGTCTGGCCGCCGCAGATCTCCATGATGGTCCATGATCGTGTGGTAACTCTTCGGATCCCGGCAAGAAGATTGCGGGCAAGCTGCGGGTCGCGATATTCGTCAATATATTTCATGGCAGGCGCCCTCAAACTGCCCCGGATGAAGGGAGCTCATCCAGAGGATCAAACGCCCCTTTCTCAACCAGCTCCGCCCAGAGTTTAAGACTTTCTGCAGCTTCATCCTCATCGATGATTTTCAGGGCAAACCCTGCATGAACAATGGTATAATTGCCCACCTGAATTTCCGGCACATACTCAAGACATGCTCTTGTTCTGGCACCGTTCACATCAATGGTGCCCATCTTCAGGCCGTTTTCAGAGCTGATTTCAAGAAGTTTTCCGGGAATAGCGAGGCACATTGCTGCTGTTGGTTTGGTTTGGGTTTAGTTTTTTAAAATAAGAAAAGATAGGACATATAGGTCTTATAGGACTTATGGGACGTATAAAAGAGAAGGCAGAAAAGTTACCGGACTCCTTTGTATCTGCCTTTAAGGTATTCGCGGCCGATAATGGCCTGGCCGAGGGAGAGGCCGCCGTCATTTGATGGAACAAGTGAGTGGGCAAGCACCCGGTACCCTCCGGCTTCAAGTTCCCGGATCAATGTTTCAAAAAGAAGCGCATTCTGAAAAACCCCGCCGCTCAGGGCAACTGTTTTTATGCCGGTTGCCATCGAAGCCTTGCCGATGATCTCCTGAAAACAGTCAAGCAGAGTCCGGTGGAATCGGCGGCTGATTTCAGCAACACTCACGCCATGGAGTACCGCTGCTGCCGCATCGCGGACAATCGGCGACACCTGAATGATCCAGCGCCCGTTTTCCTCCTGAAGCCCGTAACTGAATGCGCTGTCGCCTGTGCCGCCCCCGGCTGCATGCATCAGAGCAACTGCGGCCTCTCCCTCATAGCTGATCTCTCCCTTCAAGCCACAAAGAGCGGCAACCGCATCAAACAGCCTCCCGCAGCTCGATGTTTCGTAAAGACCAACCTGCTTTTCAAGCAACTCGACTACCGGGTCAATACTCCGTCCTCTCATAAAGGGAAGTTCAGGCATCTCCGAAAAGCTTCTGAACAGGTAGCCGACTGCTGCCCGCCATGGCTCCATGATGGCCGCTTCCCCGCCAGGCAGGGGCATGGGTTCCAGAAAAGCAAACCGTTCAGCTCCTCCGGCGTTGCCAATGAGCAGCTCTCCGCCCCAGATCCTGCCGTCACTGCCGTAACCGGTCCCGTCAAGGATAAGCCCGATTGCCGGTCCCTCCTCTCTCTGTTCGGCAAGGCAGGAGGCAAGGTGGGCGTGATGATGCTGAACGCCAAGCAGTGCAATATTCTGTTTCTGCGCCCAGAGCGTCGTCATGTAACCGGGATGCAGGTCATGGACCAGAAGTTCGGGTGATGCCTGAAAGAGATGCTGAAGATGAAGGGCAACATGCTCGAAATGACGATAGGATTCAAGGTTTTTCATATCGCCGATATGCTGGCTCAGAATCGCATGGGAGCCTTTCAGCAGAGCGATGGTGTTTTTCAGCTCCCCGCCGGTTCCAAGCACAGAGGGGCCGCTCTCACGAAGGTGGAGCGGTGCGGGAACATACCCTCTGCTCCGCCGTAACTGTCGGAGCTTGCCCGAAAGGTGAATAGTTACCGAATCATCACACTTCAGATAGATCGGCCGGTTATGCAGAAGAAAGGCATCGGCAATACCCTGGAGTCTCTTGACAGCATCATCATTTTCACTCGTAATCGGCTCCTCACTGAAATTCGCGCTGGTCATCACGAGAACCGCCGGACTCCCGTCGAAAAGAAGCGCGTGCAGAGGTGAATACGCAAGCATAACGCCAAGCCGGTCACTCTCTGGAGCCACAGAGGGTGCAAGGGCAGTGCCATCCCGCTTTTTAAGGAGCACAATCGGCGCTTCTGCTGCGTTAAGCGCAGCAAGCTCACCGGCACTCAACTCACCATATCTGACGGCAACCGATGCGTCGCGCATCATCACGGCAAACGGCTTGGCTTCACGCCCCTTTCTCGCTCTGAGCCGCCGGACAGCATCCTCATTGGAGGCATCAACCGCCAGATGAAATCCCCCCACTCCCTTCAAGGCAATAATACCACCGCTTCGGAGAATGGCGGAAGCTTCCGCCAGAACATTATCAGCGTCAGAAGTTCTGCCCGATGCATCAACTAACTGGAGTGCCGGCCCGCAAACCGGACAGGCTGTCGGTTCCGCATGAAAACGGCGGTCAAGGGAATCATGGTACTCCCTCTCACACTCCGGGCACATCGCAAAGGTGTGCATGGAGGTGAACTGACGGTCATAGGGAAGCCTGCTGACTATGGTATAGCGGGGGCCGCAATTGGTGCAGTTGATAAACGGATACCGGAAGCGGCGGTTTTCGGGATCAAAAAGCTCTCTGTGGCAGTCGTTACAGAGTGCAATATCAGGCGGAATAAGCGTTTCAAGCGCCTCTCCGGAAGAGGAACTGCCTATTTCAAAACCTTCTTCAGAAACCACAGGAATGACGCACTCCTCCAGTGCTTCTATCCTTGCCAGCGGCGGCGCATCATGCTGCACAGCCCGGCTGAAACGGTCGAGCAGATCAGCGCGTCCCTGCACCTCAATCAGCACTCCGACGGGAGTGTTCCGGATAAACCCTTTCAAAGCATACCCGACAGCAAGCCGGTAGACAAACGGCCGAAACCCTACCCCCTGCACGATACCGCTGACCCGTATACTCCTCCGCTCTTCAACAGAGGCAGTTGCGGTATTCAGTGCTGTTGAATTTTGCTTTTGATCCACTGCTGCCATAGGTCAAGCCCTTCGCCGGTTTTGGCTGAAACTTCAAGCCACTCAAGATGGTGATTGATACGAAGAGCATTCTCCCTGCACTTCAGGGCATCAAAATCAACATAGGGAAGAAGATCTATCTTGTTGAGAATGCAGAGATCCGCTTCATGAAACATGTTCGGATACTTCAGAGGCTTGTCGTCTCCCTCGGTCACGCTGATGACAACCACTTTCAGAGCTTCACCGAGGTCAAACATTGCCGGACAGACAAGATTGCCGACATTTTCGATGCAGAGCAGAGAGTTATTCTGCAACTCAAGCTCCTTCACGGCACGGTTGATCATCATCGCATCAAGATGACATCCGGAACCGGTATTGACCTGAATGACCGGAACTCCAAGTGCATGAATCCGGTCAGCATCATTGGTGGTCTGCTGGTCACCCTCTATAACGGCAACCGGAGAGTGCGGAACAATCAAGGGAATGATTTTTTCCAGCAGAGTGGTTTTTCCTGAACCGGGAGAGCTCAGAAAATTAAGCGCAAAGATGTTTCGCGCCTCAAAAAAACCACGATTTCTTTCGGCAAGAAGATTGTTCTTCAGGAGAACATCCTGCTCAAGCAGAACCTTCCTGCCGCTGCCCTCTTCATGGTGATGGTGATGCGTGTGGTCATGACGGTGAGCCTCATCATGGCTATGGATAGCGCTTTCGTGATCGCTCTCGACGATATGTAGATGGTAACCGGTCTCACCGGGCTTACGGAGCACCACCCCGCCCTCGGTCGAACAGCCGCAGGTATCGCACATAGGTATTAATCTCCCTCTTCCTCTATTGTGATTGTCTGAATTCTGAACTCCTCACCCGACACAATCCCGATCTTCAAAGAACGGCATTCGGGACACTCCGCATAACAAAAAGAAACCGGAAACTTCCGGCCGCACTCCAGGCACTCACCGATACCTTCAGGTTCCTCTATCTGAAGCAGTGCTGACTCCGCCATACTCCCTTTTGCCGCTGCCGAAAAACAGAATCGCAACGATTCAGGCTGAATCCCTGCCAATTTCCCGACAACCAGATCTATACCGGAAATCCTTTCGGCTCCCTCTTCGCGAGCTTTCGCCTCCACTGCTTCAATAATTGAAAGCGCAATACTCATCTCGTGCATAACGACATTCAGGAACGGTTCGTTCAAAATAAACAGATAAAACTACCCGGATAAAAATTCCGGAACTCCTCATCAGGTAAGGTAGTTCTTGATCATCAATTTTTTTGTAACTTCGCGAAAAGAATCTTTTTGAACAGCTACATTTATAAGTCGGATTTGAAGCACCTAACTGGACTATGCAACGTTCCGGCCTCTGAAATCACCGGACTTCTCGACATGGCTGCCGGGTTCAAGAAAGAGTTGATAACCGGCTCACCCTCATTTGCCGCCACACTCAAAAACAAACGCATTGCCCTTGTTTTTTTTGAAAACTCAACCCGAACCCGATTCTCCTTTGAAATAGCCGCACGCCATCTCGGCGCAGGAACACTCAATTTCAGCGCCTCGTCAAGCAGTGTCACCAAGGGAGAGACGCTGAGCGATACCATCAGAAACCTTGAGGCGATGCAGGTGGACGCCTTTGTGCTGCGCCACCCCTCTTCTGGAGCTGCGGATCTCATAACCGGAATAACTTCAAGAAACGTCATCAACGCAGGAGACGGTTCACATGAACATCCCACCCAGGCTCTGCTTGACATGTTCACGCTCCGCGACTATTTTGGAACTCTGGCCGGACTGAAAGTTATTATTATAGGCGATGTTCTGCACAGCCGTGTCGCTCGATCCAACATCTTCGGACTCCTGACCGCCGGTGCAGAAGTGGGCCTGTGCAGCCCGGTGACCCTGCTGCCTGCGGATCCCGACAGACTCGGCGTAAAGCTCTTCACCAATCTTGATGAAGCCATTGCATGGGCTGACACCGCTATCGTGCTTCGCCTTCAGCTTGAACGAGCAACCGGAGGCTATCTCCCCTCTCTTGAAGAGTATTCCGTCCACTACGGATTGAGCGATGAACGGCTCGAACGGATTCAGAAACATCTGCTAGTGCTCCACCCCGGCCCCATAAACCGCGAAATAGAGATTTCCAACCATGTTGCTGACCGCATACAGCCCCCCGGATATTCAAAAAGCATGCTGCTTGAGCAGGTTACAAACGGCGTTGCCGTGCGCATGGCGGTGCTGAACACCCTGATAGCCGAATCATAAAACCTCATCTTCATGACCGGATACCATACGATAATGCAACAACTCCCCACCATGAAAAGCAACTACTGGCGCTACTGCAGGGCATTCTTCACGCTTGCACTCCTGATCCTGATCCCGGTAAAAAAAGGAGAGGCAGAACCACTGCTTAACCCGAATTTTCAGACAATCTTCACCCCGCTTCAGGCCGATCCGATGGAGCCGAGAATAGCTGTAATGCCTTCGTTAAGTGATCGAACGCTCCAGCTCGACATCGGTTCCTCAGCAGATCTCTATCAGAGTAAAAACAGGGATTTTGCCGTCGGGGTTGATTTCGGTACCTACTCCCGCCTGCGGCGGAGCGAAAGCTTCAAATTCCCGGTTGATGCAATCGACTATATTTTCGGTATCAACACAAGCTGGAAAAAGCCAATCACCAGCGACAGGCTTCCTTTTGATGAATTCAGTGCAAGAGCCAGATTCAGCCATATCTCCGCCCATTTTGAAGATGGCCACTACGACTCTGCTGCCGGTCAGTGGATTCAGGGTGACTGCCCCTTTCCTATCCCCTTCACCTACAGCCGGGAATTTATCAATCTCGTTGTCGCATTGAGTTCGCCGAATAACCGTATCTATGCCGGTTACCAGTTAGTCTATCACACCATTCCCGGCGGCATCAGCCCGCACTCTTTCCAGGCCGGCGCTGAGCTCAACACTCCGGGCAATACCTATGTGGCGGCTGATCTGAAATTACTGCCGATATGGCATGATAACCTGAATGACACCAAAGGATACAGAGGCACATGGAACCTCCAGGCGGGAGTGCGGCTCAAGGCGGCTGGTCTTGAAAACGTTCGGGTCGCTTATAACTATTTTTCCGGAATGAGCCGCCACGGCATGTATTTCTACCGCCCGGAGAGCTTCAGTACGGCAGGAATTATCATCGATTTCTGAAGGGCTCCTCTATCAATTTATTCCGCGATTCGATTGCTTCGTTGGGTGGAACCTTCGTCCATTCCGTCCACTGCTTTTCACTTCTTCTTTTATTCCGGTGAAGCAAAAAACTCGGGCACAGCATTTTCAAGCCCCCCATCCGACTTAGTGCGAATGTAATCGGCAAGAAATGGGGGGTAGAGATCGTAACGGTCAAGATCATGCAAAGGAATCCAGCTCACCGTTATAATCACCTGTTTGTCATCGGGATATTCCGGATCCTTTCCGGTTATCATCCGGCCTCCCGTCACCTCACAAAAGAACCCGAGTGATACCGAGTGATGAAGGGTACCCTGCGCCGAAACTCCAGGATGGGCTCCTTTATAAACAGCAGGTTTCCCACCCTGCACTCAAGACCGGTCTCTTCCAACATCTCCCTCTGAACAGCCGCTTCAAGCGTCTCTCCCCGCTCGACCACTCCTCCGGGCAGAATCCAGTAACTGGAAGGAAGCTTCGGATCATCCGGAGCAAAGCTTTTGTGTTCAACAAGAAGTATCTGAGCATCCTTTATGCATAAAGCACTGACCCTGAGTCGTACCTGTGACATTCGGTAATTATCTTCATGGTTATAAAATCAAAAAAACGTCTGTA
The DNA here is from genome assembly GCF_001975465.1 of Chlorobium sp. KB01. NCBI lineage: Bacteria > Pseudomonadati > Chlorobiota > Chlorobiia > Chlorobiales > Chlorobiaceae > Chlorobium > Chlorobium sp. KB01. Next base: position 14,793 of record NZ_MPJE01000029.1, on the reverse strand, counting down.
TATTTTTTTACGCATATTTTATTTCACAGATAAACAGAAATAAATACACCTGCATCAGAATTGAAAAAATATAAACTATTGACGGGAGGATATGTGACAATAATCAACATTTGATCGTGATAGATATTTTTATTATTTTTGTAAAAATTTGTTACTAAAAAGTTCTTTTTAGTTTTATTCCGGACAGCTATATTGTTTTATATTCATTAACAATCGTCGATTTTTTTTCTGTAATAAAGCACACACACAAACCTAACGGAGAACATTATGAAAAAAATGCTATCACTTGCTGCAATGTTTGCAGTACTGTCATATGCATCACCGGCATCTGCTGAACTGAAAATCAGCGGCGATGCAGCAGTTCGAGAGAGAGGCCAGTTCGACAATTCCGCGACAAAAGACCTTAAAACCCAGTACAGAATTCGCCTTAAGGCAGCCGCCGATCTTGGCAGCGGATATTTTTTCAAAAGCATGATTCAGAATGAAGGTGTTGCCGGAGGATGGCAGACGGTTGCAGCTAACAATTCCGAAAGAAATCCGCTCGAAGTCTCAAACTTCTACTTCGGACGTATGCTTGAAGATTGCCACTATATGCTTGGCCGTCTTCCGCTCAACAGTATTAACAATCCGATTTTTGACATTACCCTTTATCCGGTACCAACTGCATTCTCTTCAGCAGGAGTCTATGCTGTCGATATCCCGGTTGCAACGTGGAATTATGACCGTGTCTTCGGCTTCAATTACGGCACCAAAGTTGGCAATGGTGATTTAAATGCTACGCTCGTTGTTTTCGACAACAACTCAACCATTGAAAACACTCCTGCTACCGGCGATGGCCTCTTCAATGATGGCTATGCGCTTCATTTGACCTACAAAACAACTCTCGGCGACGTAACCATTGAGCCACAGGCAATCGTTGCACTTACTGATGTCAGGGGCGTTACCTATCAGAAAGTTTCTCCGAACTCAGCCGGTGCAAACATCTCCATTCCTGCAGGCAAATCCAAAATCGGACTCAGCGGCTTCTACACTATCTGCCGGGACACTAAAGGTCAGAGCAATATGGTTGATACAAATGTTGACTACGATGGCTATCTCCTCAGAGCAAAAGGCGAATCCGGTCCTGTAACGGCATGGGTTGACTACAACAGAACCAAGGACAAATCACCTGCTGCTGATGTCACATACAACAACGTCTTTGTCTGGGCACAGTACAACGTCAAGCTGCATGAATCAGCCGCCGGAACCCTGAGCCTTACCCCGACCTTGCGCTACCGTGCAAGCGGAAAAGATGTTGTAGGTATTACCGGAACAGAAAAGAACAACCAGCTTCGCACAGAGCTCTATGCGACTGTAACGTTCTGATCTGGCTGTATCGGAAAAAAAGCCGCAGGAGACTGCGGCTTTTTTTCTTGTCTGAACGGCTTGTAAAATGTCAATGCGGTATCAGAACATCACAATTGTTGTATTGCATATTTTTCAGGATATTATTAGCTTGATATAATAAAAACGGGTGCGAAAAGAAATTACTTACACACCTATTTTACTTTATCCTGATTTCATTCGACAGACGAAAAGAGTTCCCTCATCTCTTTTTTGTTCTGTTGCGTTACGTATACCCTCTTTTTTTTACAGAGAGAGAGAGAGAGAGAGTCCGGTCTCTTATGATGAATACCCTGAAGTTATACGTTTCCACCCGATTTGCGGCGAATATTTTTTTCTGTTCTTGTTATATGATTTTCATTTCAACAACCAAACTATAACAGCGGAGCTATGATTACCATTAAAAAAATCATCTGCCCGATTGATTTCTCTGAGCTGTCCCGCAAGTCGTTGCAATATGCCAACGAATTTGCCAGACTTTCCGGCGGAGAGGTCTTTCTGGTTGGCGTTATCGAAAACGATCCAACGATCAACTATTCACATGGTCTGGAAACAGAACGCGCAGAGGCCGAAAAAAAGCTCGCAATGCTTATTGAAGAAGAGCAGATGGCCGGGATTGTTTCCGACTATGTCATTTATGAAGGTTTTGCTGAAGAGTGCATTATTGACTATGCAAAACGCCAGGAGGCCGATGTCATTGTCATGGGATCACATGGGCGCCGTGGCCTTAAAAGGATGATTCTCGGAAGTGTTGCCGAGCACGTGGTTCGCCGCGCACCATGCCCGGTACTCATCGTCAAGGAGAACGAGCACGAATTCATCAAGTAATAGTCACTGTTTGCCTGCGGCATACAGAAAAACAGCTTGTAACTACTTTTTTTAACTATCAAAGAAAACCTTTATGGCACAAAATGTCACAAACGTTTCCCATACCGAAGAGGTCTCCAGCACCCGGCGGGTTATCGCCGCCTCTTCGGTCGGGACGCTCATTGAGTGGTATGACTTTTATATTTTCGGTACCCTTGCTAAAATCATTTCCGAACAGTTTTTCCCCAAAGACAACCCTACAGCCGCACTGCTGGCCACACTGGCAACATTTGCCGCCGGTTTTGTCATCAGACCTTTCGGCGCACTCTTCTTCGGGCGCCTTGGCGATCTTATCGGCAGAAAGTACACCTTCCTTGTAACACTCGTCATCATGGGTGGCTCAACCTTTGCCATCGGCCTTGTTCCCGGCTATAAAACCATCGGCTTTTTCGCTCCGGCAATTGTCTTTATTCTTCGCCTTCTTCAGGGTCTTGCTCTTGGAGGTGAGTACGGCGGCGCTGCTACCTATGTAGCTGAACACTCGCCTGAAGGTAAACGGGGATTCTGGACGAGCTTTATCCAGACAACAGCAACCCTTGGTCTCTTCCTTGCACTTGGAGTCATTCTGACTGTCCGTCAGACTCTTGGTGTTGAAACCTTTACCGACTGGGGATGGCGCATACCGTTTATTCTTTCGGCTCTCCTTGTAGGCGTTTCGATCTTTATCCGCATGAGAATGTCGGAGTCACCTCTCTTTGCCAAGATGAAAAAAGAGGGTAAAACTTCTGCAAATCCTCTGGCCGAGAGCTTCAAACAGAAGGATAACCTGAAGATGGTGCTTATCGCACTGCTTGGTGCAACCGCCGGTCAGGGTGTAGTCTGGTACACCGGTCAGTTCTACGCGCTCTCCTTCCTGCAGAATGCCTGTAACGTCGAGTTTGTTCAGAGCAATATGATCATCTCTATCGCTCTGCTTATCGGAACACCGTTCTTCATCGTCTTTGGATCGCTTTCTGACAAGATCGGACGCAAGTACATTATGATGGCCGGTATGCTGATCGCTGTTATTGCCTACAGACCGATCTATACCATCATGTACAGCGATGCCAATCTCAAAACCAAAGAGGTGATCGAAGACAAAACAGTCAACAAGATGAAGTATGAAGTGAAAGGCACCGACTCGCTGATCACTTCCGTCACCACCAAACTTTATACCGACGGAACCAGCTACAAGGAGACCGTCAAGAAAAAGTTTCCGGTTGATCCTGCCGTTAAAGCTGCAATGCCGAAAGACAAGCTGAAACCTGAAACAAAGAAGGAAGTAACCCTTCCCCAGAACCTTTACTACAAGATGATCGGTCTGGTTCTTATCCAGGTTATTTTTGTGACCATGGTTTACGGCCCGATTGCTGCGTTCCTGGTTGAGATTTTCCCGACCCGTATCCGCTATACCTCGATGTCCCTGCCCTACCATATCGGCAACGGCGTCTTTGGCGGTCTGGTTCCGCTTATCTCGACCCGTCTTGTTGAAGCAACCCGTCCCGGTCCGGATCTTCCGCCTGCCGATCCGCTTGCCGGTCTCTGGTATCCGATCCTGATTGCCGGCGTCAGCTTTGTCGTCGGTTCGCTGTACATATCAAACAAGACAAACAACCTTGACGTAGAGTAATCAAGAACCTTTAAAATCAATCTATTATGTCAGCAATAAAAAGGATTTTCGGACTGCTCTGGACGGTCATGGGTGTGGGAATTATCCCGCTTGTGATCATGCAGGCGATGAAAGAGATCGCGGCGAAACCCAGTGAAGAGAACTGGATATTCTGGTCTATCGTTATTGTCGTGCTTATGCCGATTATCGCATTCAGCCTGATTACTTTCGGGATCTTTGCCCTGAAAGGTGAATATGATGTTATTGCATAGCATTCACCAGTAACTGCATGTTTTTTTTCAAGGGAAAGCCGCATCTTTCGTGCGGCTTTCCCTTTTTTTATTTATTGTTTTTTTACCCCGAGCATCGGGAATGAACATCACTTTCCAACCGCATTTGATCATGGATAATCATGATGAACATAACGGCAGATCCAAAGTTCTGAAAGAGAAGCTCTCTACCCTCCCCTCATCTCCTGGTGTCTACCAGTTCATCAATGACAAAGGGAGAGTTATCTATGTCGGCAAGGCAAAAAACCTCAGGAACCGGGTACGCTCCTATTTCAGAAATCCTCAGCAACTGTTCGGAAAAACACTGGTACTGGTTTCACATATTGAGAGTTTTGAAGTCATCATCACCTCTTCTGAGGTCGAAGCGCTTATTCTTGAGAACAATCTCATCAAGGAGCTGAAACCGCGCTACAATGTTAATCTGAAAGATGATAAAACCTATCCCTACCTGGTCATCACCAATGAACCTTTTCCAAGAATCTTTCTGACCCGTCAGGTCAGAAGGGATGGATCAACCTGGTTCGGCCCCTACACCGAGGCCGGACAACTGCGAACCATTCTTGACCTGCTCGGCTCTATCTTTCCCATCCGGAGCTGCAAGCATCGATTGAGTCCGGAAAATATTGCCGCACATAAATTCAAGGTCTGTCTGGACTACCATATCCATAAATGCAAAGGCCCATGCGAAGGGCTTCAGCATGAAGAGGAGTACCTCCTCATGATAGAAGAGATCATCCGTCTGCTGAAAGGAAGAACTTCGGCAATGATCAGAACACTCACTGAACGCATGGAGCACTTCGCGGCAGAACTGAAGTTTGAGCAGGCGGCAGAGCTGAAAGCACAGCTTGAAAGCCTGAAACGTTATGCTGAACGACAGAAAGTAGTCTCCGGTGACGCCCTCGACCGGGATGTTTTTGCTGTTGCGTCCGGAGAGGATGATGCCTGCGCGGTGGTGTTTAAAATCCGGGAAGGAAAACTGCTTGGCTCACAGCGTATCTACATGAATAATACAAGTGGAGAGAGCGTGGAGGTGTTGCAGTCGAGAGTGCTTGAAAAATACTATCTGGAGACCCTTGAGCTGATTCCTGATGAGATTCTGCTCCGCAAACCACTCACTGATGAGGAGGAGAGTGCTCTGCGGGCGCTCCTGACAGAAAAACAGAGAGAGGAGAAACAGGAAAAAAAACAGATCCGGTTCCTGGTGCCGCAGATCGGTGAGAAAGCTCATCTTATGGAGATGTGCCACCAGAATGCGCGACACCATCTTGAGGAGTTCCTGATCCAGAAACAGAAGAGAGGGGAGGCAGCAAGAGAACACTACGGCCTTATCGCTTTAAAGGAGCTGCTCCATCTCTCCGTTATGCCACAGAGGATCGAGTGTTTTGATAACTCTCACCTTCAGGGCACGGATTATGTCAGTTCTATGGTCTGTTTTGAGAAGGGAAAACCAAAAAAAAACGATTACAGAAAATTCAGATTGAAAAGTTTTCAAGGCTCGGATGACTATGCCGCTATGGAAGAGGTTATCCATCGCCGGTATGGCGGATCTCTTGCAAGAGAGCTCGCGCTGCCTGATCTGATTGTTGTTGACGGGGGAAAAGGCCAGGTCAATACCGCCTTTAATGCACTCAATGCACTCGGAATATCCTGCCCTGTAATCGGGCTGGCAAAGCGCATTGAAGAAATTTTCACTCCTCATGCCCCGGACCCCTTCAATCTGCCAAAAACCTCTCCGGCACTTAAACTGCTGCAGCAGCTTCGCGATGAAGCTCACCGGTTTGCTGTTACCTATCACAGAAAACTCAGGACTGAACGGACTCTCCAAACGGAACTCACAACAATAGAAGGAATTGGCGAAAAAACCGCATTCAAGCTGCTGAAACAGTTCGGTTCGGCTGATGCGGTGTCAAGGGCAACCATAGAGGAACTACAGGCTGCAACCGGAGCAAAAAGTGCCCAAGCCGTCTATCTCTTTTACCATCCCTGAATGCTATCGATCTTCCCCATCCCCTCTTCTCATGTATATTTTCTTAAGAAAATTCTGTTATATTTGCTTATGATGATTACGATGGACGATAGAGCAACTCTTATGATTACTTATGAACCTGCCTGATTTTTTTGACGATAACCACCGCCATAGCCAATCGGATCCGTCAGGAAAGGAAGTGCCCGGCCTTGATGGTCTTGATGCGATGTTTGACTCAGAAGAGCTGGTTGACCGGCTCAATCAGTACAATGAGGACGGCTTCGTGATTGAGGCTCTAGCGGTAGCTCGTCGTCTTGAAGAGATAACCCCCTATAATACCGAGACCTGGTTTCACCTTGGGAACTGCCTGACACTCAATGGCTCTTTTGAAGAGGCACTTGAAGCTTTTCAGAAAGCGGTTGTTCTCAGCCCTTCAGACAGCGAAATGGCTCTGAATCTTGCCCTCGCCTGGTTCAATACCGGACATCTTGATGAGGCGCTTGAAGAGCTTGAAAAAATGATTATCGACTCCTCCATTGAGAAGGAGTACCATTACTACCGCGGAATAGTCCTTCAGCGTCTTGAACGCTTTGTTGAAGCTGAAGAGGACTTTGAACGGGCTCTTGAGCTTGACGCTGAATTTTCAGACGCATGGTATGAACTTGCCTACTGCAAGGATATTCTCGGAAAACTTGATGAGAGTACCTCATGCTACCGCAAAACCCTTGATCAGGATCCGTATAATATCAATGCATGGTACAACAATGGCCTTGTACTGAGCAAAATGAAGCGTTACGACGAAGCGCTTGACTCCTACGACATGAGTCTGGCCATCTCCGAAGATTTCAGTTCCGCATGGTACAACCGGGCAAATGTTCTTGCCATTACCGGTCGTATCGAGGAGGCTGCCGAAAGCTACATAAAAACCCTTGAACAGGAGCCGGATGATATCAATGCGCTCTATAATCTCGGCATAGCTTATGAAGAGCTTGAGGATTACAGCGAAGCTGTTCATTGCTACCGCCGCTGTATTGAGATAAACAGTGAGTTTACCGATGCATGGTTCGCTCTTGCTTGCTGCCATGAAGCTCTTGAGGAGTATGAAGAGGCCATTTCGGCCATTGACCAGGCACTGACGGCCCTTCCGGAGAGCATTGAGTTTCTTCTTTTGAAGGCTGAAATCGAGTATAATCTCAATGATCTGGAAAACTCCATATCGACCTATCGGGAGATCATCATGATTGATCCCGAAAGCCCCCAGATATGGGTTGATTTTGCCATGGTACTCCGCGAAGCGGGTGATGTCAATGCCTCCATTGATGCATTGCAGCAATCACTGAAACTTCAGCCCTTTTCAGCCGAAGCCCATTTTGAAATTGCTGCCGCCTATTTTGCGATGGGCGACAAACTCAGCACGCTCAAAGCGCTGAGCAAGGCATTCAAGATCGATCCGGATAAAAAACTGCTCTTCCAGAGCACCTTTCCGGAACTTTACCAGCAGGATTCCGTCAGGCGGATGCTCGGCATTTCATGATCACATACTGACCTGAACACCTGCATGACGAAAACAAGAAAAATCCTTGGTCTTATCGGCCGTGCAGTTGATTATTCGTGGTCTCCGCTTATTCATAACACTGCCTCTGAACTGCTCGATCTTCCCTACTATTACACCATTTTCAACATTGCTGATCCTGAAATGATCGGCGATGCGCTCCGGGGCGCAAAAGCTCTTGGTATAGCCGGGTTCAACGTAACCATCCCCTACAAGAAAACGGTTGTCCCCTTTCTTGATGAGCTTTCAACGGAAGCGGCAACAATCGGTGCGGTCAATACCATCATTATTCGTGACGGCAAAATGACCGGCCATAATACCGATATTGAAGGATTCGCAACACCGCTTAAACCTTATGCAAGCCTGATAGAGGGAAAACCGGTCTCTGTTTTCGGCTGTGGTGGCGCTGCACTTGCAGCCATTGAGGCATTCAGGCTGTTTTTCTCTCCGCGTAAGATCATGGTATATGCGAGAGATCCTGAAAAGGCAACAGCGATGCTTGACGGGTATGAATACAAGGAACTGGTGACAATCTGCCATCAGCGTCTCGTAGAAGAGCAATTGCGGAGCTGTGCCGTTATGGTCAATGCCACGCCGATCGGCACAAAGGGTGGCAATAATGACCAAACAGAGAGTATTGTTCCCCTCGACCGGGAGTTGATTCACAAGGGTCAGATTGTCTATGACATGGTTTACAACCCTCTTGATACCCCTCTGCTCCTGGAGGCAAAACGCAAGGGTGCCACAACCATATCAGGCATTGAGATGCTGATCGGTCAGGCCGCACTCTCCTTTGCGCTCTGGACCGGCAAGGCGATGCCTGTAGAAGCCGTAAAAAAAGTGATCATGCAGGAGATCAAACAGAAAGAGAACGACTGAACTGACCACCTGACTAACTAACACGCTTATTCCTCCTGAAAATGAAACTGTTTCTCTCCCTTATTCTCCTTGTCATCACTGCTGATCAACTGACAAAAAAACTTGCAGTCTCGCTGCTTCGGGACAGTGGTCAAACCTTCACCATCATCCCGAACCTCTTCTCCCTGACCTATGCTGAAAACAGAGGGGTTGCCTTCGGTGTTGAGTTTGCTCCACCTGCGATACTCCTGCTTCTGACCGGTCTGATAACCGCTACTGTCGTTTTCTATGTTATTCGCTCCAAAAACAGGAGTCCGCTCTTTCTTCTCTCTTTCGGCCTCATTGTCGGAGGAGGAATCGGCAATATGATTGATCGTGTAAGCATCGGTCATGTCGTTGATTTCATCTATTTCGACCTCTATCACGGCAATATTTTCGGAACCTGGGTATCCCTTTGGCCCATATTCAATGTTGCGGACTCCGCCATCACGACAGGTGCCTGCCTGCTGATCCTGTTTTATAACCGCGTCTTTCCTGACGCAACAGCAAGAGAGCAGAACAATGCTGGTTGATACTCATGCTCATCTCTCTTTTCCTGATTTCGATAATGACCGGAAAGAGATCATTGAACGACTTTGCCGTGAAGGTGTTCGACTGCTGATTGATCCCGGTATTGATGTTCCGACAAGCCGGAAATCAATTGAACTGGCCTCCGGATATGATTTTATCTATGCCAACGTCGGACTCCACCCGCATGAAGCCTCGAGTCCTGTAGATGGAGAGATCTTTGCGGAACTTGCATCACTTGCCCGCTCACCGAAAGTTGCAGGCATCGGCGAGATCGGACTGGACTATCACTACCCTGATCATAACAAAGCCGCCCAGCAGGATGCGTTCCGCCAGATGCTCGGAGTTGCCCGTACACTTGACCTTCCTGTCGTTATCCACTGCCGGGATGCCTGGGAGGATATGCTGCGCATCCTTTCCGAAGAGAAACACTCATCACTTCGCGGCATGATGCACTGTTTTTCTGGTGACACAACTATTGCCAGAGAGTGCATCAGAATGGGATTCAAGCTCTCCATTCCCGGAACAGTAACCTGGAAGCGGTCGCTGCTTCCTGACGTTATCAGGGAGGTTTCACTTGATGATCTTCTCACTGAAACCGATGCTCCCTACCTCGCCCCTGCACCCTTCAGAGGCAAACGAAACGAGCCTTCCTATGTCCGTTTCGTCACCGGCGCCATAGCCGAAATCCGGGGGATCACACTGCATGAGACCGCGAAACGGATAGCTGAGAATAGTATCGAATTGTTTAGATTACCGGCACTTTGAGAGGTATGGAGACAATCGCCAGGTCAATAAACCCTGGCCTCATTACATTGTTTTGAAATTCATGCAAACTTGCTTAGGTTTGTGGCCGGAATTGCGGGTTCGAAATACCCCGAACACAACCGAAGCAGCAACCAGAAAAACCAGTTATGAACGACATAAAAACAACTTCACAGGCTCCTCAAACGGTTAAACCGGCGGCAGAAGAGAATCTTCTCTACATTGCCATCAAATATAAAAACGCCCTCATCGGCGTTGTTCTCCTCCTGCTCTGTCTCGGTGCTGGCACCTATTTCTGGATGCAGCAGCGACAGGCAAACGAACAGCAGGCATCACTCCAGTTGTCGAGAGTAGCGCCGTTTCTTGACAGCGGCAAATTCAGCGCAGCCATCAATGGAGACGGAAATATTCCGGGACTGAAAAAAATCGCAGCCGAATACCCTGGAACACCGAGTGGCAATATGGCCGCCCTGCTGCTGGCCAATGCCTGGTACTTATCCGGCGACTATACCAACGCCCTGAATACCTTCAAAACAGTTTCTATTGCCAACAAAGACCTTGCAGCGGCCGCACTTGCCGGTGCCGGTGCCTGCTATATCAACAGAAATCAGTTTATTCAGGCGGCAGAGAGCTACCAGGAGGCATCAAAAAAGGCTGAAAATGAAGTGCTCAAGGCACAATATCTTGTCAAGTCGGCAGAAAGTCTCCAGCAGACAAACCAGATTAAAAAAGCAGCAGAACTCTATACAAAAATCATTGACGATTATCCCGGTTCAACAGCAGCAGCTGTTGCACAACGATCACTCTGGCAGGTTTCAGGAAAACTTTAATCAACCCGTCTCTTAACTACCCGTTCCTATGCCCGAAAAATTCACGATCAGGACAAGCCTTGGCGATATCACCATCGCCCTCTATGACGACACCCCCCTTCACCGTGACAACTTTTCCAGACTTGTCAGCGAAAACTACTACGATGGCATCCGCTTTCACCGCGTAATCGAAGGGTTCATGATCCAGACCGGAGATCCTCTCTCGCGCCATGAGGAGAAGCGTGCACTGCATGGTACCGGAGGTCCGTCACAGCAGATACCTGCCGAAATCCGCCATCCAAACAAAAAAGGAACACTTGCTGCGGCTCGCAACAACAATCCCCAGAAAGCCTCTTCCGGCAGCCAGTTCTATATCAACCATAAGGATAACGGTTTTCTCGACGGAGAGTACACCGTATTCGGCATTGTAGAAGCAGGTATTGATGTAGTGGATAAAATTGCCGTTGTCAAAACCGACCCCAATGACAACCCGCTTGTTCCGGTCATCATTGAGACCATTGTTCCGGCTGTACAGTCATAATCGGAACCACTCATGCAAAGCATTGCAGCAAATCTTGAGTCCATACGTGAACAGATAAAGGCTGCCTGCATCAAAGCAGGCAGGCAGCCTGATTCGGTTCGTCTGATCGCTGTCTCCAAAACCAAACCGGCAGCGCAGGTAAAAGAGGCTCTTGATGCCGGTCAGCTTGAGTTCGGAGAGAGCTATGTCCAGGAGTTTCTGGAAAAATCCAGGGATCCCATTCTTGAAAAAAGTCCGATTGTCTGGCACTTTATCGGCCATCTGCAATCGAACAAGGTACGCTCAATCATCGATAAAGTGACGCTCGTTCACGGTATCGATAAACGCTCAACGGCTGAAGAGCTTTCAAAACGGGCACAGCAACACAACCTGCAGATCGACTACCTCCTTGAAGTCAACACCTCCGGTGAATCATCAAAGTACGGCATGCCGCCTGATGAGCTGCTTTCAACGGCAGAGTCCCTCTTTAAACTCCCGAACATCACGCTCCGGGGCCTGATGACCATCGCTTCTCCCGAAATCGAATCAGCCCGGAGGGAGTTCCGCACTCTTCGCCTGCTGCTTGAATCGTTAAAAAAAATCGCCCCTCATCCACAAAAGCTGACTGAACTCTCCATGGGCATGAGCGGAGATTTTGAAGCGGCAATTCATGAAGGTGCCACCATGATTCGTGTAGGCTCCTCCATCTTCGGCTGGCGCTGAAACAGGAATACACAGCAGAAGCACTCCCGCATTTTTATCTGACATCTGAAGAGATTATATTACGGGTCAAATTTTACAGGCAGTTACCGCCTGCCGGGAGGGGCTTCAAATATTCAAATAATCAATAAACCTGACCTACCATGATCTCACAGAAGGTAAAAATCGAGGAAGCAGTTGCCTTTATCAGAAAAAAAACCCAGGATAACTACCCTGTCGGTATTGTTCTTGGAACAGGACTCGGCGCACTGGCAAAGGAGATCAAGGTAGAGTTTTCGCTCGACTATGGAACCATCCCGAATTTCCCTATCTCAACGGTTGAAACCCACCATGGAAAACTGATTTTTGGAACCCTTGCCGGGAAAAAAGTAGTAGCCATGCAGGGCCGCTTCCATTTTTATGAAGGCTACACCATGCAGCAGATTGCCTTCCCGATCAGAGTCATGAAACACCTCGGTGTTAAAACCCTCGGCATCACCAATGCCTGCGGCGGACTCAACCCCTCCTACAAGAAGGGCGATATCATGCTGATCGACGACCATATCAACCTCCTTGGCGGCAATCCCCTCATCGGTCCCAACGATCCGGAACTCGGCTCACGCTTCCCTGACATGTGTGCCCCCTACTCCATGCGACTGCTTGATCTGGCTGAAAAGGTGGCTCTTGACCTTAAGCTCAAGGTTCAGCGCGGAGTCTATATTGCACTTTCAGGACCCTGCCTGGAAACGCGTGCCGAGTACCGCATGCTGAGAAATCTCGGTGCAGATGTAGTCGGCATGTCAACAGTGCCTGAAGTTATCGCTGCCGTACACCAGGGCACAGAGGTTTTCGGCATGTCCATCATTACCGACGAGTGTTTCCCGGATAACCTGAAATCGGTCAGCATTGAAGAGATCATCGAGGTTTCAAACCAGGCTGAGCCGAAAATGACCGCGATATTCAAGTCCGTTGTTGAAAATCTTTAACCCTTTTTTACAGCATGATAGACGCCATCTCGTTCAGTAACGACACGCTTCATTACCTTGACCAGCGGTTCCTGCCGCTCAGGGAGGAGTATGTCTCAACAAAGAGCCATCAGGAGGCTATTGAAGCCATTAAGACCCTTGCGGTTCGGGGCGCACCCCTTATCGGTGTTGCAGCAGCCTATACGATCATTCTCGGCATCAACAGCTTCAGGGGAAGCAAGGAGGAGTTCCCTCCCTTCTTCAAAACACTTATTGCGGACGTCGAAGCATCAAGGCCGACTGCGGTCAACCTCTTTTTCGCCTCTGCCCGTCTGAAACAGGTCTATGACGACAATTTCGAGAGCGATCCGATTGAAGTTCTCTTTGCAAAAATGAATGAAGCCGCAAAGAAAATCCATCTTGACGAGATTGCCAACTGCGATCTCATGTCGCGCTACGGTGTTGACCAGATCAAGATTGACCTTGCCGATATCCTGAAAAAAAGAAAACTCAACGTGCTGACCCACTGCAACACCGGCACACTTGCCTGCTGCGGCACCGGCTCTGCGCTTGGCGTTATCAGACTTGCCTGGCAGGAGGGGCTGATCGAGCGTGTCATCACCTCCGAAAGCCGTCCGCTTCTCCAGGGACTTCGTTTGACTGCATGGGAGCTTCAGCACGACGGCATACCGTTTGTCTCTATTTCCGACTCCTCCTCGGCATTCCTGATGCAGAGAGGCATGATTGATTTCGGCATTGTCGGTGCCGACCGGATTGCCGCCAACGGCGACACCGCCAACAAGATCGGAACCTGCGCCCATGCAATCAGCGCCTACCATCACAACCTGCCGTTCTACATTGCCGCTCCGGTATCAACCATAGACATTACCATTCCTGACGGGACACACATCCCGATCGAGGAGCGGAATGCCGATGAGCTGAGAACCATATTCGGCACACAGGTGGCAACTCCGACCACACCGGTGCTCAACTATGCTTTTGATGTAACTCCGGGCAAGTTCCTCCGGGGCATCATCACCGATAAAAAGGCAGTTGTCGGCAACTATGTTGATGAGCTTAAAACGCTTTTTGGACAATAACACAGCGGTACATCACCAATCCCATCAGTTAAAAATCCGGATCAGGTTAATCCGGATTTTTAATTTTCCGCATGACTAAATCACTATTTCTCATTACATTCATTCTATAAAGTGAACTTTCGCAGATTGTTCATCCCGTTCCCTCTCTCTACTTTTCACAAAGAGCACCTCTTTTGAGTGCTGCACGTTTTGACTTCGTCCCGGCTTTGCGGAACAATGAACTGAGGCGCAAAAAGAACCGGAGTAAGGCATGAATGAAGCAGTAGTGTACAATTACAAAACTGTGCGCGGTTTTGCATGGTCAGCGGTATTCTGGCTGGTCATCGGTCTGCTGGTCGGACTGTGGATTGCCTTTGAGCTTTTCAATCCTGCGCTGAATATCACTCCCTGGCTCAGTTTCGGACGTCTGCGTGTTGTTCATACCAACGGACTCGGACTCGGCTTTGCTCTTGCAGGTATTTTTTCGGCATCCTACTACATGCTGCAGCGGCTGACCAGATCACCACTTGCCTTTCCCCGTCTGGCCCAGGCACATCTCTTTCTCTTCAATGCGATTATAGCTCTTGCCGCCGTGAGCCTCTTTGCGGGAATGAATACCACAAAGGAGTATGCCGAGCTTGAGTGGCCGATTGATATCGGTGTGGTGATTTTCTGGGTCATGTTTGCCGTCAACGTCTTCGGCACTCTGATCAAGCGCCGCGAAAAGCAGATGTACATCTCGCTCTGGTACATTATCGCCATGACGGTAGCCATCGCCATCCTTTACATTGTCAACAACCTCGAAATCCCCGTCACACTCTTCAAATCCTACACTGTCTATTCCGGAGCAAACGATGCCAATGTGGAGTGGTGGTACGGCCATAA
>NZ_MPJE01000028.1:0-24062 GCF_001975465.1 Chlorobium sp. KB01 | reverse complement strand
AGCAGTGAAATGGTGTAACAAGTGCAGTTAGTTGTGACTGTCCCCTCAAACCTTTTCTCTTGCCATTCAGAACATTCCCCCTCGTGTCATCCCCGCCCCCCTTGTCATTTCGAAGCCTTCCCAGTGTCATTCCGAACGCAGTGAGGAATCTCCCGTTTGCTCGCTCTAAATCAGATCCCTCCTCCTGCCCGATCTAAAACGAAGCTAATGTGTGAAGCTTTGGAGCAGTGAGCGGGCGTAGTAAGTACAGTAAATCATGACCGTCCCATCGGGATCGGTATGGGCAGGCAAACTATGAATTCGGTTTAACTATTTGAATCACCAGTTTCATCCCGCATGCGGTTGCATACCTGCGCAAGGTGTTGAGCGAAGGTGAATGATCCTGCTTGCCAAGACTGGATTCAATGCGAGCAAGCACCGGCTGCGACACTCCCATTCGAGATGCAACCTGTGCTTGCGTTAGTCCTGCCTGTAACCGGGCATCCAACAACGCTGCCAGAGCTGCAAACTCATTTTCAAGCGCATCATATGCCACCCTGAATTCAGGGTCATTGGCACATTTTTCTGCCGCTTCTTTACCGGGATTAAGCCGTACCGGGTTATAGGTGTTATCGATGTTCTCCATGAACAATTATACCTTGCATGCTATTAACATGCAAACAAAATATTTTTAGCTATCCAGGCACGCTGAATTCCAGCTCGCCATAAAACGAGGATCATGAGCAAAGCTTCGGAGCAGTGTACTGGCGTAATATGCGCAATTAGGCCCCTCAGCGCTTGGACAACAATTTATTTGTTATAAAATAAAATTTACGGTAAGTTTCCGTCAAAGGATTGGGCTTTTCCCGGTCGACAATGAGGCTTTGGACTTTTTCCGAGGCCTTTTTGTTTTTATGGAAACACTTTTCTCTTCAGCTCTTTGCTTTTAAGGATTTCGTAGGTTCTGTTAGCTTGAGCAGGTCGCAAGTACTGAAGTGCCAGTGGCCTCGCAACAAGATCAGCAATTTGCAAGCCAGTTGAGTTGCTTGCTTTCGGCACGAAAACAGGTTCAAACTTCATTTTTTGAAAATCCGTCTCCTTGTAATACCAATCGCATTGGTTAGCGCAAATACGCCGGAACTCAAGCTCAAGCTGGGCATCTTCAATTTTTCCTCGTGCTTCGAGAAGTACATGTAATCGCTTCCCGCTCTCTCCCTGACTGCTCAAGTAGAGTAAAACCCTCTCCATGCAGAATCGTAATGCCAACTCATAGGGGTTGAAGGGAGTGGCATACTTGCTCAGCAGTTTCGGCTTGTCAATGATTGATGTGATAAGCTGTATGGGAGCATCGGCAATGATTTGAGTAAGCCTTTCCAAAAACTCTTCTCGCAAGGCTCTGTTCGTTCTCAACGTTGCGAATATGCCACTCTCTTTTCGGATATCACGTTCATGCAGTATAACCTGGTCGTGACCCCATATGTCAAGTTTCAACTTTTGAACAGTCGGCACAAGAAAGTTTAGATAATCGTGCTTGCTGATGATGCAAAACACCAGTGCAAATACGGGAAACTCCTTATCGGGCGTGACCAGCCCATGGTCGCCACTTTCATCGACAAAAACAAGATAATCGCTATAAGGAATGCCTTCCATCGGTAAAGAAATAAGGATTTAGACCTTGACCTATAAACAATCATTCATGCTCAACCAGACTCACACTCAAGCATATATTGAACAAAGAGTTATATCATTTACGAGCCCTAAGTATCATACATTTATCCTGCTTTCAAGTCACGCAGAAGGCGATTGAATGCCCTTTGGTAGGTATCGTGCTGTTTCCATTGGGTAAAGTCGCCGATGTGACGCTGGCGCTTCACGTTTCCTGCCCATCCGGTTGTGCTCTCCATGATTGCATCATCAATTCGTACCGGGAAAAGAACAGTTTTCTTTTGCTCTTTTTCGAGATCGAGAGCGTGCTCGACTTCATGCTCAACCCAGTCGCTTAGCACGGAGTGTTCTGACAGGATCAAAAGAAGCTTGTCATGAACACGGATTGAATCGTCGATTGTAGGGCGGATTTTGTCTCCGATCTTCAAATCATGCGGAGCAAACCAGCAGCGCACACCTTTTGCCTGCAAATCATTATGCAGCCGCTTTGCAAACTCTTCATCCAAGTGGCTGTAACTGATAAAGCATGAATAGTATTCAATACCTTTGCCGATCAGAGAGGGGATATAGGCAATAAACTCATCCGGCAAGCCGCAACCTCGAAGAAAGACTTCAGGAATATTTCCTTTCGACTTGTAAAGAGTATCAATACCGATAGAAGACGGGCCTACATGATTCAATGATTCAAGACCTTTACAAACACTCAGATCAATATTTGTGAATATTGTATCGCCAACACCAGCTTGAAAGAGGTCCGCAATATTTAGATGAGTCCCATTAAGATTGGCCCCAATTAAGTTAGCTCCGAAGAGATGCGCTCTGTTGAGATAGGTTCCGCTGAGATCCGCACGAAAAAGGTCAACTCTTTCGAGATTGCAATCACAGAGGTCATTCCCCCAAATAATGGCCGATCTCAGGTCGGGTTTTATATTTTGGTTATTCTCTCTCCACGCATTCCATACGTCCACACCCTGTTTCAGGATGTCGAGATGCTCTTGATTCGCCATTTTGATTGATTAGGTCAGTTTATCGTGTTGACAATCCATTCCCTTTAAAAACAGCAAGGGGAAGAACACTGCTGAAACAGTTCGCTTGTAAATATAACGTATTAGCCGGAAACTGCGGATGAAGCTCAGGGTATTGCTTTTTTTTTCGTCCACGAACAGGGCTCTGTTCAATGTTTATTGCGGAAACTCTTGGGCAGTGTGAAAAACAGTAAGAATCGTCACGGTGTTCTGGCGAACCGTGTAGACGACAAAATAGGGGCTGTCGGAAAAGAGCAGCTCACGTGTACCCACAAGACGTCCCGGTTTTCCGCTGTCAGGATAGGCGGAGAGCTGGGTTGCAGCTTTATTGATAATTGAAAGCGTTATCTCTTTTGACGCAGCCGGATTTTCCTGGGCGATATAGGCCTCAATCTCTTCGAGACGTCTCTTTGCTTTTTCAGTCCACTGTACCTGCAACCTTACCCCCCCAGAGTTTGGTCATCTCTTCCTGCGGGATAACATTACCCGCATCAAGGTCATCAAGCCCTGCCTGAATGCTTTTGATCTGCCATTCATTTATTGAGAGGTAATGGTTGATGGCCTCTTCGATAACAAAGGTTTTTGATCTTCTTGTTGCCTGAGCAAGTTGTTCAATCCTCAACTTCGTGTGCGCTGCAATTTTGAAACTGACCTGCTCCCGAACCTCCTTTCTCTTTGCTGCTGGTACCATCCCTACTCCTGCAATTAGTTTGTATTTCGACGTATTTCACTAAAATACCGAAAACAAGAAAAGTAACAAAGGTTTCTTTAGGAATCGGAGCGTATGCCCTGCAAATAATTAGACGAACCTGAAGTTCAGGTTTTTTTGCATCCAAGAGTCTGCTTTTTTGTATGTTTAGCAACAGGTTTTGCTGCTCTGCTCTAATCTTTTAGTTACCAATAAGCCAGAACCCGCTACAACGAATTTGCGCCTACTCACATAATCAAATTTTCATCTACCGTGGCAGATAAAATTACAACCAGAACCGAGGACTACTCCCAGTGGTATATTGACCTTGTCCGCTCGGCAAAGCTCGCAGACTACTCCGATGTACGGGGCTGTATGGTCATCAGGCCGAACGGCTATGCGATATGGGAGAAGATGCAGGCAGCACTTGACCGGATGTTCAAGGAGACCGGGCACGTCAACGCCTACTTCCCGCTCTTCATTCCCGAAAGCTTCATTGCAAAAGAGGCCGAACACATTGAGGGGTTTGCCCCGGAGTGTGCGGTTGTCACCCACGGCGGAGGCGAGGAGCTGGCTGAAAAGCTCTATGTGCGCCCCACTTCCGAAACCATCATCTGGTCATCCTATAAAAAATGGATTCAGTCCTACCGTGATCTGCCGATTTTGATCAACCAGTGGGCAAACGTTGTGCGCTGGGAGATGAGAACCCGACTCTTTCTGAGAACAACCGAGTTTCTCTGGCAGGAGGGCCACACCGCTCACGCCACCCCTGAAGAGTCGCAGGAGGAGGTAATGCGCATGATCAACGTCTACAAAACCTTTGCCGAAGAGTATATGGCCATGCCGGTCATTATGGGCAAAAAAACCGACAGCGAAAAATTTGCCGGCGCAGAGGAGACCTACTGCATTGAAGCGATGATGCAGGATACCAAGGCGCTCCAGGCAGGTACCTCCCACAATCTCGGCCAGAACTTCGCCAAGGCGTTCGACTGCCAGTTCCAGACAAAGGAGAGCACGCTTGATTACGTATGGGCAACAAGCTGGGGAGTCTCGACACGCCTGATCGGCGCCCTGATCATGGCCCATTCCGACGACCGCGGTCTGGTGCTGCCACCAAAACTGGCTACCCGTCAGGTTGTCATCATCCCGATTCTCCGGGGCGACAAGGCCGCAGTCCTTGCAAAGGCAGAGTCCGTTGCCGACTTGCTGAAACAGAGCGGCATACCCGCCTTTGTTGACGGCAGCGAACAGAACTCACCTGGCTGGAAGTTTGCTGAGTATGAACTACAGGGCATTCCGATCCGTATTGAACTCGGCCCGAGAGACATCGAGAACAACATCTGCATTGCCGCACGCCGCGATACGCTGGAAAAAACAGAACTTGCTCTCGACGACACCCTGCCGCTGAAAATCAGTGAAATCCTCAACGGCATTCAGCAGAATCTTTACGACAGAGCGCTCCTCTTCCGTGATGAGAACACCTTTGAAGTCACGAGTTACGATGAGTTCAAAACAGCTATCGAAAAGGGATTTGTAATCGCCCACTGGGACGGCACTGCTGAGACAGAAGCGAAAATCAAGGAGGAGACCAAATCAACCATCCGTGTGCTCCCCGAAGAGGCCGACTACATTGAGCGCTACAATATGCGGATACCGGGCACCTGTATCTACTCGGGCAAACCCGCTGCACAGAAAGTTGTTTTTGCCAAAGCCTACTGAGCAATCCGGTCATTTACCGCACAAAAAAATACCCCGTTCTGTCAGGCAGAGCGGGGTATTTTTTTGTGTAATAGAATTGCTGAATAAAGTGGCGCCTGAACTTAAGCCTCCTTGAAGAACTCCTTCAACCCGTCATCTGTCGGCTTCATGGTTTTGTCGCCCTTGTTCCAGTTTGCCGGGCAAACTTCGCCATGCTCTTCGGTAAACTGCAATGCGTCAACCAGACGAAGCACCTCATCAACATTGCGGCCCAGCGGCAGATCATTGACAACCTGGTGGCGGACAACACCCTCCTTGTCGATCAGGAAGAGACCTCTCAGTGCTATTCCGGCACCCTCAAGGAGCACATCATAGTCCGCCGAAACACTCTTGTTGATGTCGGAGAGAAGGGTGTAGGTTACACCCTGAATACCACCCCTGCTTCTCGGGGTCTGCAACCATGCAAAGTGGGAAAACTTTGAGTCAACCGAACAGCCGATCAGCTCAACATTTCTCTTCTTGAACTCATCGAGCTTCTCCTGGAATGCATGCAGCTCTGTCGGACAGACAAAGGTGAAATCAAGCGGATAGAAAAAGAGCACGACATACTTTCCGTGGTAGAAGGAAAGCTTGCATGAATCAACAAACTGCGAGCCGTTAACAACTGCGGCAACATCAAAATCCGGCGCCTTGCGGCCGACTAAAACACCCATGGTATTCTCCTTGTCTGATATAAAGTTACGTGAAAACAATTAAAATGGACTAATTTTATCCAATATAAGATTTTCTATCTATTCCTGCAAATAATAAAGAGCTTAACCCCCTTAAAAAGTTCATGAACACATCCTTTTCCAGTTTACTGCATGGGCTGGCGGATGACGGTTTTCCATTATGAAACAACACTTATGGCTGTTTCTGTTTTTTCGCTGCTTTTTTCGCACCAATTCGCCTGATCATGATGACAACAATCGGAATAATGATGAAAAATGGCCAGGCATTGACCATAATGACTATAAACTGTACGAGATTATTCCACCCGTTTTTGAAGCCGACTCCGAAATCGGAAAGGAAGGTGGCTGGTGCCGATATATTTTCATAAAAGGTAATGGTCAGCGAGCTCAAGGCAACCGCATCCCTGAGATAGAGGGGTCGTCCCTCAACAGATTCAATCTCCGAACGCAACTCTCCGATCTGTTTTTCAATCGCAAGAATATCCTCTATTTTACCGGCCTTGCCCAGCAGCTCCCGGTAGCGCTGCTCGGTCTCCTTTTTAACCTTCAGCCTTGCCTCCACATCGATAAACTCTTTGGTGACATCGGTAATGGAGATATTTTTCTCGTCAAATCCCTCTACCCCCTCGGTGACCTTGCGGACAAAAGAGTCAAACTTTTCAGCAGGAACCCTTACCTCGACTTTCTGCTCTACTTTATCACTGTACCTGTTTTCACTCTCCTTTGCCATGAAGCCGTCACTCGCTCTGAGCGCTGCGTCGATTTTTGTTCTTGTCTCCTGAAGAGAGCCGGTCTGGAAAGTGATTACGCCCTCCTTTATTATTTTTCTGCTCTCGACTGCAAGTTGCCTTTCACTCGATACAACCTGAGCTGCCGGTGCCGGACCTGATCCCGGGGCCTCCTGTTTACCGCTCCCGCAACCGGAAACAAGAAGCGCCAGAAGGCTGTAACGCAATAACTTTACAATAGTTTTCATGATTTTGCTCTTTTAATCAATAAAGAAGGAGCCAATCCGACTTATCTTTAAAGATAAACTAATGGCTGAATGCCCGCAATGGCAACTCTCCTGGTCACGAAATTCAGGCCGACCAAACTTCACCATTTTCGCTCTTTATGCGTATCTTGGCTTTATAACAGGCACTTGCCTCAACCAGTCACGAGTAATGCAATCCTACTTCAACTTCAGGGAGCATCGCACCAGTTACCGGCAGGAGACACTTGCTGGCGTTACGACATTTTTCACTCTCGCCTATATCATCGTTGTTAACCCGGCGATCCTTGCCGCAGCGGGCATCCCGAAAGGTCCATCCATGACCGCAACCATTCTCACCTCCATCTTCGGTACCCTCCTGATGGCGGTATACGCCAAGCGCCCGTTTGCGGTTGCTCCCTACATGGGAGAGAACGCCTTTATTGCCTATACAGTTGTCCAGACACTCGGCTACTCTTGGCAGACGGCAATGGCGGCCATCTTTATCGGCGGCGTTCTCTTCACCCTCATTACTATCGGCGGGCTTCGCCAATGGCTGGCTGAAGCTATTCCCGGTTCGCTCAAGCACAGTTTTTCAGGGGGAATCGGTCTCTTTCTTGCCTTTCTGGGGCTCAGCGAGATGGGGATTGTAACACTTGGTGTCCCCGGCGCACCGGTACAACTTGGCAATATTGCTCAACTCCCGGTACTGTTAAGTCTTGGCGGGCTCTTCCTTACCGCCGTTCTTCTCATCCAGCGGGTAACCGGTGCCATTCTTGCCGGAATAGTGGCCACAACAGCTCTCTTTCTTCTGACCGGTCTGGTGCCCCTTCCTGCAACGGCCTTCAGTATGCCGCCCTCCATCGAGCCGATCTTTATGAAAATCGACCTGCAGGGAGCGATGACCTGGGGATTTGCCTGCGTGATCATCAGTGTGCTGGTGATGGATTTTGTCGATACCATGGGCACCCTCTTCGGCCTCTCATCGAGAGCCAACCTGCTTGATGAAAAGGATAACCTGCCGGAGATTGAAAAGCCGATGCTGGTCGATGCGCTCTCCACGATTGCCGCGTCACTTTTCGGCACCACGACAGCGGGCGTCTATATTGAGTCAGCCGCCGGTATTGAGCAGGGAGGAAAAACCGGATTTACGGCGCTTGTTGTGGCCGCGCTCTTCGCTCTTGCCCTCTTTTTTTCACCTGTTCTGACCATTGTTCCGCCCTTCGCCTACGGCCCGGCGCTGGTTATTGTCGGCATGTTCATGCTGCAATCGGTAACAAAAATGGATTTCACCGACTACAGTGAGCTCCTGCCTGCCTTTCTGACCATCGCCCTGATGATCTTCACCTTCAATATCGGCGTCGGGATGACTGCCGGGTTTATTGCCTATGTTCTCCTGAAACTCTTTACCGGAAGGGTGCGTGAGGTGCGCGGCGGCATGTGGATACTTGCGCTGCTCTCCTTTACCTTCTATCTTTTCTACCCCTACCATTAAATTTGGAGCTGACGATGCTGACCGCAAAACTGCGAATAGCCCAGAGTGACTGCACCCTTGCCAATTTTGACGAGAATCTTGAGCGCCACTGCACCCTGACGGAACAGGCTATCCGGGATGGCGCCGATGCCATCGTCTTTCCGGAACTCTCCCTGACAGGCTACAACGTCCAGGATGCCGCACAGGACATCGCCATGCATATCGAGGATTCACGACTTGCTCCGCTTCGTGAACTGAGCCGGAAGATCACCATCATCTGCGGAAGCATTGAACTGAGCGAGGATTACGGAGTCTATAACTCAGCGCTTATGTTTGAGGAAGGAGTTGGCCGGAGTATCCATCGCAAAATCTATCTGCCGACCTACGGCATGTTTGAAGAGTTGCGCTACTTTTCGGCCGGCCAGCAGATCAAGGCGGTCAATTCAAAAAAGCTCGGAAGAATCGGGGTGGCAATATGCGAGGATTTCTGGCACGTCTCGGTGCCCTATCTGCTTGCCCACCAGGGAGCAAAACTCCTTCTGGTACTCATGTCAAGTCCGCTCCGACTCTCTCCCGGAAGCGGCAATCCGGCCATCGTAACCCAGTGGCAGACTATCGCATCAACCTATGCCTTCCTCTTCAGCAGCTATGTGGCCTGTGTCAACCGTGTGGGCAATGAAGACAGCTTCACCTACTGGGGCAACTCATCACTTACCGGGCCGGACGGCAGCGTGATTGGTGCAGCTCCACTTTTTGAGCCGCATATCCTTGATGCTGTGCTGGATTTTGCGGAGATCAAACGCACCCGTCTGCACTCATCCCACTTCCTTGATGAAGATCTCCGCCTGATCGCCGCTGAACTGAACGATATCATTGTTCAGCGACCGCAGTAATTTCAAATGGGCACCACTATTAAGCTATTCTGCGGTGCCCGAAAGAACTGCTATCGGGCCATGGTAAATCCCGGAGGGGTAAGGCTCTTGCGGTAGTTTTCAGGGAGTCGCTTCATGGCTTCGAGTGCATCACGCTCCTCTTCAAAGAGCCCGAATACGGCAGATCCGCTGCCGGAGAGAGAGGCGAAAACAGTTCCGGCATCAAGCAGAGCGCTCTTGACCGCGCGAACAGCAGGAAAATGGTCAAACACGGCCGGCTCAAAATCATTTTCAAAAAGAGGAAACATCGCTTTGTTGCCACCAAGGCAGAGCTCTGAAGCACTCTTTTTCAGGTCAGGAATTTGGCGCTCAAAGCGCTTGTAAAAATTCCGGTATGCCCAGACCGTCGAGATATGCTCTTCGGGAAAAACCGTCACCACATACCAGGGAAGCGTGAAACCCAAATCCTCAAGTTCATCGCCGATCCCCCTGGCATAGGCAAGGCCTTTCATGGAGAGAAAATAGGGGACATCTGCGCCGAGTTTCACCGCAAGCGTGTGCAGGTCGGTTTGAGAGACGTTGAGCTGCCACAGCTCATTGAGCACCCTGAGCACGGTTGCTGCATCGCTGCTTCCACCTCCCAGTCCGGCACCGAAGGGTACCTGCTTGAGAAGCGTCATGGAAACACCTTTTGACGTGCCGGAGAAGTGCTGAAGCGATCTGGCCGCCCTGATGCAGAGATTGTTCTCATCAACCGGAAGGTCAACGTTGGAACAGCTCATCGAGACCGTTCCGGATTCGGTAAATTCTATGGTGTCGTACCAGTTGATTGGCGCAAAAATGGTCTCAAGCGTGTGGTATCCGTCATCGCGTTTGCCGGTGATGAGCAATCCGAGATTAATTTTTGCAAAGGAGTTAACCGAAAGAGTCTGCATGACGAGTGCCTGGTTTAAAAGTAAGCTGTAAAATACCTGATTGCCCGACTATCCCTTTAATTGACGCCGCTCATAAGGTTTTTTTGGGATTCCCTTTATAAGAAAATATTTGGCATATTGATCTACTCTGATGGAAAAGCAGACCAATACTGAACAAGAAGAACCGGAAACCATGTCTTTTGACTATTCAAAGTGCCGACCAGGAAAAAAAATCCTGCTGCAATGTGTCGCACTTCTCGCCCTGCTTCTCTTGCCGACCGCTCTTTATGCCCTTGATAATGCCTCATACGCTCAAGAGATACGAAAGTACGTCGATGAAGATAAGGTTTATTTGTTAGAAAATATCCGTCAAAAAGTAACCCGCAAGTCAGAACAGATCGTTATTGAAGCGCTCCTTTCGGAAGACGGGCCACAGGCGTTTGCACTCTACCGGAAACAGTTACGGGAGTATCCGGATCCGGCAATCGATCCGCTCAGTTCATCACGAATAGCCGCATACAACCTTGTCAAGCTGAGTCCGCCAGCTGAGCCTGAACTTTCCGCATCTCTACCCATACCCCGGAAGCTCTCCCCGGAACTGCCGGACAGCACAAAACAGTCGGTAACACCCCGCACGGGAGTTCCAGCCCAGCCGAAAACTGCCGGAACAAAAGACACAACAAAGGCAATTACGGCACTGCGGGCCAAAGCCCTCGGAGCTTCACTTACGGCCCCTAAAGAGATAAAAAGCATGACCGGAACGGGAACCTGCACCCTGCAGTTCGGAAGTTTTTCAAACAAGGAAAATGCAGAAACCCTTGCAGGGAAAATGGCCGGAAAGCTCCCGGTAGAGATTGTTTTGCAGGGCAGAATGCATAAAGTGCAACTGAAAACAAATTACACCTCGCATGAGGAGGCGATAGCCGCAGCAAAAAAACTGCCGTTCGACTCCATTGTTGTTCCAGTCAGGTAACGGTATGAGAGGTTGAATCAAAGCCGGAAAATCCCGATGAAACGAGAGATAACCATCGATGGACAATCACTCCTGATCTCCCAGCTCAAGCAACTTGCCCTGCAGGTAGCTGAAACCGATATTACCGTCCTGATCATCGGAGAGACCGGTTCGGGAAAAGAGGTTCTGGCACGTTACATCCATGCCCACAGCCGGCGTGCCGATAAAAGCTTTATCCCTGTCAATTGCGGAGCCATTCCTGCCGGAATTCTTGAGTCGGAACTCTTCGGCCATGAAAAAGGTGCCTTTACCGGGGCAGTACAAAGCAGGAAGGGTTACTTTGAAAGTGCAGACCGGGGCACGATTTTTCTGGATGAAATCGGTGAAATGCCGCTCGAAACCCAGGTAAAGTTTCTCAGGGTGATTGAGTCCGGTGAGTTTCAACGGGTAGGATCATCGGAAACCATCTACTCTGATGCACGCATTATTGCCGCCACAAACCGGAACATGAATCAGGCTGTTGCGGAAAAAAACTTCCGAGAGGATCTCTTCTACCGGCTGCGAAGCGTTGAACTCCAGATACCGCCGCTCAGGGAGAGGGGTCGGGATATCTTGCTGCTTGCAGAAAATTTTGTCCATGAATTCGAGCGCAAGCACACCATTGCCTTTGAAGGATTCAGCCCCGATGCCGCTGAAATGCTGATGCGATATGCGTGGCCCGGAAATGTCCGGGAGCTGAGAAATCTTATAGAGTCCCTGCTTGTACTTGAAAAAGGCAGATACATAACCCCGGAACTTCTTGAAAAACATCTGGTGCAGCGCAACCGTTACAAAAGTCTGGTCCACGACCCGGTCAGATCGGAAAAAAACGAACTTCAGGCCATCTACAGCGGAATTATCCAGCTTCGCCAGGAGATAGGAGATATCCGCCAGATGCTCCAGCATCTGATCCAGTCGCGACCACACTCCCCGCTGCTGCTTCCTGATGCTTCAGTAACCGCTATTCGGCTCAGTTCCGGCCCGCTCAACAGCGCAGAGGAAAATACCGGGGAGGCCCTCTCCGCATCTCAGCTCTCTTTGAACGATATCGAAAAAAAATCCATAGCCACTGCTCTCGAAAGCTTTCAGGGCAATAAACGAAAGACCGCCCAGGCTCTCGGCATTACCGAACGCACCCTCTACCGCAAAATAAAGACTTACGGACTTTAATGAACTTTAAACTCCCCTCTCCCGGTATCCGCCTTTAAATCTTTTATAGGTACCATAAGACTTATAAGACCTATAAAAAAAACTACACTTTCCGCCTTTTCACAAACGCCACCCCGATAAGCACAACCGATAGAACCGATGCGACTTTCGGCAACAGGTCGGGATTGCGGGTGTAAAAGCTGAGGCGACTCTCAAGCGGGACATCCGCTGTCAAGGTCAGCTCCTGCCACCAGGGTAGTTCCGCTGTAATACGCCCGAACTTGTCAATAAAGACCGTAAGCCCGGTATTGGCACATCGGGCCATTGCCCGGCGATTTTCGATGCAGCGTATCCGGCCGATCGCAAGATGCTGGTATGGGCCGTATGATGTTGAATACCAGCCGTCATTGGTGACAAGGGTTAGAAACTGCGCCCCCTTACGGACAAACCCGGTAACAAGCCCGGGAAAAATGGATTCATAACAGATAATATTGGCGGTCAACACCTTACCGTATCGTGCGCTTGGCAGCTCCATAACCGTGCTCTCGCTCCCTCTTCCCCAACTGCTTATGCCTGCAAGGGAGAAGGTGAAATTTCCCAGCCAGGGAAGATACTCAACATAGGGAACCCTTTCGGCAAACGGCACCAGGCGCATTTTACGGTAGATCTGCGGGGGCCTCTCGCCCGGCACAAGCAGCATTGAAGCGTTGTAGGTCTCATAGGGCTGACGGAGAGCCCCGTCATATTTCCCCGGGTTGTCAGGATTCGGTGAACTGCCTTCAGGATAACGGACAATATCAGAGTACCCGGTCAGAAGTGCCGTGTTCCAGCGACGGAGTGAGCTTCGAAGCGAAAGAAGATCTGCTGCATAGGGGCTGTCGAGAATGTAAAACGGAATAGCCGTTTCCGGCCATATAACCAGCTCTGGTCTGTTTTCACGAACCGCCCTTCCGGTAAGCTGGTAGTATCGCTCCATGATGTCGGAACTGTGTTGAATACCCCATTTTTTGTGGGGATCAATATCCGGCTGGATGAGCGTGACCCTGAGCTTCGCAATATCACGCTCTGATGGACTCTCCTGATAAAACAGAGCGGTCGAATAGAGGAGCGGGAGGGCAATCATCATTACCATGGCAGAAACAGAAAGGATGACCTCCCTGCGATTTCCGGTCACAGCCAGCAGAACCAGTATATTAAAAGAGAGAAGCCAGAAACTTATCCCCCATACTCCGGTCAGATCGGCATACTGAATCATAAAACTGAGTGCGGACTGGGAGTTCCCGAGAGTAAGCCAGCCAAGGGAGAGATCCTGCTGCATATAGAGCCACTCCCATGCCACCCAGAGAAAAGGAAGAGCAAAAAGGGCATATCGAAACCCTGCAAGACGTTTCAGTGCATAAAAAACGAGCAGGGGCACTGTCAGAAAAAATGCCTGCGCAATGATGGTAAGTACTCCGCCCGGCAGAGTCGCAAGTGAGACCCACCAGAGGCTGATCGTGCAGAAAAGCAGCATGGATAGATAAACCCGCCGGAAAAACTCCCCGACCGGCTCATCGCGCTGAAAAGAGAGGAGAAGCGGAACAAGAGCAACCCATGCAAGCGGCTCAAGGTGAATAAAAGGATAGGAAGGAAAGGAAAGTCCGAGAAGGGTTCCGCTCCAGAGGGAGGGGAGGAAACGGGAATGAATCAGCTTTTTCACGGTCAACGAGAATGAAGTCATCTTGAGTTCAAAGAGTTATCATCTGAATCAAAAAAGAAATAAAAACAACCGACTGAAACGCGAAGCCGAGAGAAGTATACAATATTTAGATCGAACAGATAATCACGTAAAAGATATTTTGCTTTAATTATTGATTTTTATTCTTTAAATTTATTCCAAGCTGTTATTTAACAGGAATGGACTGCTCAAAATTTTCCTGCAAATATCCAATTTCAACGCCATTAGAAAAAGGAGAAATCACTATGGCTCTTTTCGGCACTAAAGACACCACCACCGCACACTCCGATTACGAGATCGTTCTTGAGGGCGGATCAAGCTCATGGGGCAAAGTAAAATGCCGGGCGAAAGTTAATGTGCCCCCGGCACTCCCCCTGCTGCCGGCTGACTGTAACATTAAAATCAATGTAAAACCTCTTGATCCTGCAAAAGGGTTTGTCAGGTTTTCCGCAGTAATCGAGTCAATTGTTGACAGCACGAAAAACAAACTGGTTGTCGAGGCTGACATTGCCAATGAAACCAAGGAAAGAAGAATCTGTGTAGGAGAAGGTTCCGTTTCCGTAGGTGATTTCTCCCACTCATTCTCCTTTGAAGGCTCCGTTGTCAACCTCTTCTACTACCGCTCAGACGCAGTCCGCAGAAATGTCCCGAACCCGATTTACATGCAGGGACGTCAGTTCCATGACATTATCATGAAGGTGCCTCTTGACAATCCCGATGTTATCGACACCTGGGAAGGCACACTGAAAGCACTTCAGTCCAACGGATCGTTCAATGACTGGATTCGCGAGTTCTGGTTTATCGGACCTGCCTTTACTGCACTGAACGAAGGCGGACAGAGAATTTCAAAAATCGAAGTCAACAGCATCGGCACCCAGAGCGGCGAAAAAGGCCCGGTCGGCGTTACCAGATGGCGCTTCTCTCATGGCGGTTCCGGTATTGTGGACTCCATCGCACGCTGGGCAGAACTCTTCCCTGCTGACAAACTCAACAGACCGGCAACGGTTGAAGCAGGATTCCGTTCCGACTCACAGGGTATCGAAGTCAAGGTTGACGGCGATTTCCCCGGCGTATCGGTAGATGCAGGCGGCGGCCTTCGCAGAATCCTGAACCACCCCCTCATTCCGCTTGTACACCACGGCATGGTTGGCAAGTTCAACGACTTTACCGTCGATACACAGCTTAAAATCGTTCTGCCTAAAGGATACAAAGTGCGTTATGCTGCACCGCAGTTCCGTTCACAGAACCTTGAAGAGTATCGCTGGAGCGGCGGCGCTTATGCCCGCTGGGTTGAGCATGTCTGCAAAGGCGGCACTGGACAGTTTGAAGTCCTCTACGCTCAGTAAGCATTACAGCATCAGTAACAGAAAAACCGGCCAGGAGCCGGTTTTTCTGTTCTATGTTCCTTCGCTGATAAAAGACATCCACCTACCCCAGCAACTGCAAAATATCCTCAATCTCCTCCTTGATCTCTTTCATAAGTGAGAGACGACGCTCGTCGACAACCGTATTGCGTTTCTTCTCCTGGCCAATCTGTTTCTGGAGCTTCAGAATCTCTGTGGTCTTGTGATCACCTTCACTATCCTTGAGAACCCCTTTGACAATCTCGCTGGCTTTGCCGAGCCGGTACCCTTTCTCATAGACCAGCTCCTTGATATTGAGCACCATAGCGATATCCCGGTTGGTATAGCGCCGATTGCCTCTGGTATCCCTGGCCGGAGCAAGTTCAGTAAAAAAACTTTCCCAGTACCTGAGCAGATAGGATGGAATACCGGCGATTTTACTCACCTCACCGATGGAGTAGTAGTTTTTTCTTGAATCGAATGCCATAAAACGGAAGTGACTGATGAATTTTGATTTCCCTATTCTTATTATACATTACTACCGTCACGATCAAAAACATATGACGGATGAAAAATCTACTCAGCCTTAAACCCTACCTGCTCCGGTATAAAAAAAACCTGCTGGCGGGTTTTTTCTACGTCATCCTGACCAATCTTTTCGCTGTCATCGGACCAAAATATATCGGCATGGCCATCGACACCATGAACCGGCGCTTCGAACTTGAGCATGTACTTGGTGATACGGCTCTCTATTTTCTCTTTGCACTGCTCAGCGGTTTTTTTCTCTTTCTGGTGCGCCAGAACATTATTGTCATCTCAAGAGAGATTGAATTTGACCTTAAAAACGACTATTTCAATCATCTGCAGAAACTCCCCCGGAAATTTTACAACACGACCAGTACCGGGGAACTCATCTCAAGAGGCACCAACGACCTGAATGCCGTCCGGGAGTTTCTCGGACCCGGCATCATGTACTCCCTCAACACCTTTTTCCGGCTCTTTTTTGCACTCGTAGCCATGATTGCACTCTCTCCGAAACTGACCTTTTTTGCTCTGCTTCCCGCGCCGCTTCTCAGTTATTCAGTCTACCGAATCGGCAGTTCCATGCAGAAACGCTCGAAGAGCATTCAGGAGAGCTATGGAGCCATTACCAATCTTATCCAGGAGAATCTTTCAGGAATCAGGGTCGTAAAAAGCTATACCCGTGAATCTTTCGAGATCGAGCGGTTTCAAAAACTCAACAAAGAATACTACAGCAAAAACCTTTCACTCGGAAAACTTCAGGCACTCTTTTTTGCTTTTCTCACCTCGCTTACCGCGTTCTCGCTGCTGCCGGTTGTATGGGTCGGTGGAGTGAGCGTCATTGAGGGCAGTATGACGGTCGGAGGAATCGCACAATTTATCGTCTATGTCTCCATGCTGAGCTGGCCGATCATCTCGATCGGATGGGTCACCAGTATTGTCCAGAGAGCTGCATCAGCTCAGGTCCGACTTGACGAAATTTTTAGCATAGAACCCGAAATCGAAGAAAACAGCAGTGACATCAACTCCGAAGAGGAGTTCAAAGGGGCACTCTCATTCCGGAATGTGCGGTTTCACTACCCCGGCCAGGAAAAGAGCCCGGTTCTGAAAAACATCTCTCTCGACATTGCTGCCGGATCAAAAGTAGCCATTGTAGGCGCAACCGGCTCGGGAAAGAGTACGCTCGTCAATCTGATACCGCGCCTCTACGCGCCTGATGAGGGTACTATCCTGCTTGACGGACGGGATATCCGGACGCTGCCGCTCAAAACCCTGAGAGAACTCATCGGCTTTGTTCCCCAGGTGAACTTCCTCTTTTCCGATACCATTGAAAACAATATCAACTGGGGAAGCCGGGAAAATGATGCAAGTGAGGTCATCGCAGCAAGCCGCATAGCGATGCTCTATGATGATGTTGAGGAGTTCCCGGACGGATTCGAAACCATGCTTGGTGAAAAAGGGATCAACCTTTCAGGGGGGCAGAAACAGCGTGCCTGTATAGCCAGAGCCATTGCCTGGAAACCGCAGCTTCTGGTGCTTGACGATGCCCTCTCCGCTGTTGATACCGATACGGAATCCCGGCTTTTCGAAGCCCTGCTGGAGTGCCTCCCGGATACCACGGTCCTCCTCATCAGCCACCGGATTTCCACCGTTAAAAACTGCGACCGGATCATTGTGCTCAAGGATGGCATGATTGCCGAGAGCGGCACCCATGCAGAGCTTCTCGAAGAGAACCACCTCTACGCCGAACTCTACAACCAGCAGCTGCTCGAAGAGGAGATTCTCTCGATTTCGTAGAATACCGGGCAACCACAACGGATTGCCCCTGCAGATTTATTCTCCCGGTAAAACATCCATGGAAACAGGATTATCTCCATTGGTCGTCTAATCCTCTCAATTCACAATTCCGTGTTGAGCACCTTCACCTTTGCGGCATTGGCTATCGCCTTTGCTTTCAGGGCATCAACATCGCTCCCCAACTGATCGCAGGCCAGTGTCACAGCCATTCTCCGGTAAGGGCGGGTTGCAGGTTTTCCGAAAATCCGGATGTCGCTGCCGGGCTCTTCGAGGGCATCCTCAACTCCGGTGTAGTAAGGATTCGTGCCCGCCCTGTCGGCCAATACAACCGCACTGGCGCCCGCCTTCAACAGGGTGATTTCCGGTATCGGCAGACCGAGGACCGCCCTCGCATGCAGTTCAAACTCCGAAAGGTTTTGCGTACCGGCAAGTGTAACCATACCGGTATCGTGCGGACGGGGGGAGAGTTCGGAAAAATAGATCCCCTCATCAGCGAGAAAAAACTCCACTCCCCAGATTCCCGCACCTGTCAGCGAACGGGTAACCTTTTCTGCTATCTCCTCAGCCTCTTTCAGATGGGCATCACTGATCATGCAGGGCTGCCAGCTCTCCTGATAGTCACCCCGCTCCTGACGGTGACCTATCGGGGGACAGAAGAGTGTTTTCCCGCTCTTTTGGGTCACGGTCAGGAGCGTTATTTCAGTATGGAACTGCACAAAGGCCTCCACAATCACTTCAGCTATATCTCCGCGTTTGCCGCTCTGCGAATAGCTCCAGGCTTTTTCAATATCAGCTTCACTTTTGACGGTTGACTGCCCCTTGCCCGACGAGCTCATCAGCGGCTTGACCACACAGGGAATCCCCACCTCCCCCACTGCTGCATGCAGCTCTTCAAGCGACGCTGCATAACGATAGTTTGCCGTACGAAGTCCAAGCTCTTTTGCGGCAAGATCACGAATGGCTTTCCGGTTCATGGTAAAGTTGGCCGCACGGGCTGACGGAACAACCTGTATTCCCTCTTTTTCATAGTCGTAAAAGCGCTCGGTCCGGATCGCCTCTATTTCCGGCACGATCAAGTCGGGCTGGTGTCTGGCAACAATAGCATCCAGCGCGAGACCATCAAGCATGTCGATCACCTCCCGCCCGTCTGCCACCTGCTGCGCCGGAGCATCGTTGTAGCTGTCAACGGCAATCACATGGTGCCCCAAACGCTTGACGGCAATAACAAACTCCTTTCCCAGCTCCCCGCTGCCGAGCAGCATAATTGTCTTTTGTTTCACAGGTAAAAATTATTCTTTAAAAACCGTTGCGATGATATTTCCCGGGCATTTGAGTAAAAGCAGTTACAACTGAACGAGACGGTTCAGCAGAATATCTTCAACATTACGGCGGCCGTCAAGGAGCGCCATGACATAAACGTTGCTCTCAGCAATCCGGGACAACAGCCTCCACGGAGAGATAATCAGCTCCCGATAGATAAAAATACCATTCGAATGAAGTTCCGAAACTATTCGGCCTTGCTCGGGCAAGCTATATAACGATGCCGCTTTGTTTCTGATTTTTTCCAGAACATGCAAAGCATTCTGTGGATTGTCACTCGCAATAAAAGCTGTAATATCTCCGAGATCCCTTTCAGCAGCGTGAGTCCATAAAACCTTATAGACTACACTCATGGTGTCTGCTCTCTTAACAAACGTTCAAGATCGCTGAATACCTCCTCTTGCGGTCGTATGTTACCTTTTCGGACATCCTCTTCACCCTGGGCCAGCAGTTTCAGCAATCCGAGAGCATTGCGCATCTCTTCATAGCTTTTCGGGTCCTGAAGAACAGCTCGCGGCTCGCCATTCTGGGTAATAATCACCGGACGATGCGTCTCGTTGATCTGATCGAGGAGATCAGCAGCTTTTGCCTTGAGATAGGTGACCGGTTTGATGTCGTTAGTAATATGCATCGCTTCCCCTGTTCGTTGATTCTTCAATCCTAATATAGTACGATATTCGGTCTGATGAAAGGGCGCTATCAGAACTGTTACACAACGGCAAAATGCTAAAAAAAATCAAAAGCAAGCCCTACCATACTTGTGCCACGTATGGCAGGGCTTATTTCAAAAGAGAATTTATTGATCCGCTCTCAGCGTAACGATGTTCAAAAACTGCCTGCATAAAGCAAATCCTTGCGTATCTTTACCTGTACTCTATATTTACAGTCGCGCCCGAGCCGCAAAGCAAACGACAGGCTGATTTGCGAAAACCATCTATTTGACGTCAGGAGAAAAAGATACTATGCCGCTTTTGCATTGGCTTACCCGAGATACCGATATTCATGCCGCCACCAGTACCCCATACCGCTTGCTGGAGGAGGCTCGGGAATTTTCATTCGGTAAGCGCGACACCCCGAATATGCTGATTCAGGGAGACAACCTTGACGCCCTGAAAGCTTTGCTCCCCTATTACGCAGGCAAAGTGAAGTGTATCTTTATCGACCCACCATACAACACCAGAAGCGCATTTGAGCATTACGACGACAATCTGGAGCACACCAAATGGCTCGCAATGATCTACCCACGCCTTGAACTGCTGCGGGAGCTGTTGGCAGAAGACGGAAGCATCTGGGTAACGATTGACGACAATGAAGCGCACTACCTGAAGGTGATCATGGATGAGATATTTGGACGCAAGAATTATCTGGGAGACTTAATTTGGAGAAAAAGAAAAGGCGGGGGAAATGACTCACATTTCTTTGCCAAAGATCATGACTATGTAATTGGTTTCGCTAAAAATTCAGATAAAAAAATCCACTCAAACAAATGGCGTATTTCTCAAAGTGAAAAATATCTCAAAAGGTATAAGGAATGTGACGAAGAAGGTTACAGATACTATTGGGACACATTAGCTCGTGACGGTCTACAAAACCCAATTGTTGTAAATATCGAGTGCCCAGATCACACCTGGATTACTTTAAATTCTCAAAAATCTGAAAGCACCATACAAAAAGAACTTCAATCAGGATCAATTAAATTTGCAAAAGGAAAGAATGGGTGGACACTACATCATAGGGTCTATATGCCCAACGGTCAGGTATTGAGATCTATCCTGGATCAGGTAGGAACTAATAAAGATTCAAACGATGAAGTAGCGGCGATCTTTCATAATTCAGAGTCGTTTGATTACCCAAAACCGGAAACACTGATAAAAGCGATACTGGAACTTTGTACCAAACAAAACGACCTTGTTCTTGACTCCTTCCTTGGCTCAGGAACAACCGCTGCCGTTGCACACAAGATGGGACGACAATACATCGGCATCGAGATGGGCAACCATGCCATGACGCATTGCGTACCTCGCCTGCAAAAGGTGATTGAAGGCGAGCAGGGCGGTATTTCCGAAGCTGTGGGCTGGCAGGGCGGTGGCGGGTTCCGCTTCTATCGCCTCGGGGTTCCTGTGTTCGATGAAAACGGTCACGTTGCCAAAGATATCCTTTTCGCGCCTCTGGCAGCCCATCTCTGGTTTCTGGAAACCGGTATTCCCTATTCCGGCAGCGCAGACTCTCCCTTTCTTGGAAGTCATGAGGGGGTCGGATACTATCTGCTTTATAACGGTATTCTTGGCGATAAACGACCAAACGGAGGAAATATACTGACCACCAAAATTCTTTCCGGCCTGCCACCTCACAAAGGGCCAAAAATCATGTTCGGCGAAGGATGCCGATTAAGTGAGGAGCGATTGGGCACCGAAGAGATCATGTTCCGGCAAATCCCCTATGATATCAAAGTGCGCTAAGACGAAAAAAGCTATGGAACTAAAAGACTTTCAACGCACCGCTCTCGATACCTTGACTACCTTCCTTGAGCATGCACGGTTGTCAGGTAACCCGGAAGAGGCATTTCTCAAGACCCTGAGGGAGCGCAGACCGGAAGAGAACCTCCCTTCATATCGCACCATTGCAAAACTCGCAGGAGTCCCCAATGTCTGCCTGCGTCTGCCGACCGGAGCAGGAAAAACCCTCTTGGCTGCACACAGCATTGCCGTTGCCGGGCGATCATATCTTGAGCGGGATTATCCGGTTGTGTTGTGGCTGGTGCCAACAAGCACCATCCGAAAACAGACGGCTGAGGCATTGAAAAAACCATCCCATCCCTACCGTGCCGCAATTG
Organism: Chlorobium sp. KB01; assembly: GCF_001975465.1. NCBI lineage: Bacteria > Pseudomonadati > Chlorobiota > Chlorobiia > Chlorobiales > Chlorobiaceae > Chlorobium > Chlorobium sp. KB01. The sequence continues at coordinate 2,374 of NZ_MPJE01000028.1, read as the reverse complement.
ACGATGCGTTTGAGGGAAGAGTATCAGTTTTCGATATCAGCGAGATTGAGCAGATCAGACCGCAGGACCTGACCGAACGAGTCTCCATTATCGTTGCCACGATTCAGAGTCTTCGTACCAGTAATCCGGATGGACGGAAAGCCTATGCCCATTCAGAAAACTATGAACCCCACTTTGGCCATATCCCTGTCAATGCTCCTTGGCTGGAACGGGACGAGAAGGGCGATCTCAAATTTTCATTCGTCAACCTGATGGCGTTTCACCGCCCTCTTGTTATGGTGGATGAGGCTCACAAAGCGGGAACAAATCTCTCGTTCGAAATGCTGGTCTCATTGCGCCCCTCCTGCATTATCGAATTTACTGCCACACCGAATACTGATCCCCGAAACGGCAGCAATATCATCTTCCGGGCTTCTGCCGCTGAGGTGAAGGCTGCTCAGATGATCAAGCTTCCGATTATTCTGACCGAACACCCCGACTGGCGAGCCGCCGTGCACGATGCGATAGAGACTCGGGCACGACTTGCGGAGACAGCAAAGAGCGACCCGAGCTATATCCGGCCGCTGACGCTCTTTCAGGCGCAGGACAAGGGGCAGGAGGTGTCTGTTGAGGTTCTAAAAAAGTATCTGATTGAAAATGAAAATGTTGCACCGGATAAAATCGCAATTGCAACTGGAATGCAGCGTGAACTTGATGCCATAAACCTTTTTGATCCGGCATGCCCCATTGAGTGCATTATCACCGTTGAAGCACTCAAGGAGGGATGGGACTGTTCGTTTGCCTACGTCCTTTGCTCCGTAGCCAATATTGGTAGCGCAACCGATATTGAGCAACTGCTTGGGCGTATCCTTCGTATGCCCTATGCGAAAAACCGCCCTGATGAAGCATTGAACCGCGCCTATACCCATGTGTCAAGCCCGCGCTTTGGTGAAGGAGCGCGTGCACTGACCGATACACTGGTACAAAAAATGGGTTTTGAACAGGACGAAGCCGCATCTGTCATTGTATCGCAACAGCTTGCCATCCCCGGCTTCGAGCCAAAAGAGTTTTTACCTGAGAGTATACCCGTCCTGCTCCTCACCATGGAGAGCACTCCTGACCTGACAGGACTCCCCCTCTCTGAAGCCGAACGTAATAAATTGGAAACCTGGCCGGATGGAACCATAACCGTTGGCCTGCAGGGTGAAATTTCCGAAGAGATGGAAAAACGACTTGTTGCCGCAGTGCATCCTGAAAGACGCGAAGCCTGCCGGGCATCAGTGAGGCAACACCGTATATCGCACCACAACAGCATTTCACCTGTTGAACGCGGCGCAAAGTTTGCCGTACCTCGACTCTTTCTGAATGTTCAGGGAGAGCTTGAACTTGCCGAAGAAAAATTCATACTCGACCTTGGTGGCTGGACACTGAATAACTGCAAAGCAGAACTGACTCCTTCGGAGTTTGCCATCAAGGATACTGCTGAACGCTGGGAGGTTGACTTGAAGGGCGAAAAAGTAATCTATCAGCATATCGATCAAAACACGCAACTTGAAATCGGTGCCCTGAAACTCGACTGGACTGAGTTAACCCTTTCTCGCTGGCTTGACAAAGCGTGCCGTCAGGAGGACATCACACAACCAGTCATGCTTGAGTTCTGCCGGAAACTGATCGCCAACCTTATTGAACATCGAAACATTCCGTTACACGACCTGCTGCGATTCAAGTTCCAACTTGCTAAAGCGACACAGCAGAAAATCACAGCCCTCCGTCAGCAAGCTTATGCTGGATACTATCAAACTTTTCTGTTTGACCCTGTAGCCACTGTTGAAACATGTTTCAATGACGGATTCGCTTTCGATAAACGCCCCTACCCTGCAGCCTGGGCTTATCGTGGCCGTTACCAGTTCAAAAAACATTTTCACGGGATGGTCGGTGAGCTTGATGAAAAGGGTGAGGAGTTCGATTGCGCACAATTACTCGACAACCAACCAGAAGTGAAACACTGGATCCGGAACCTGTCTGGCCGCCAGATAACCTCCTTCTGGTTACCAACTTCGACCGACCGCTTCTATCCCGACTTTGTTTGCGAACTCAATGATAGCAGAATTCTTGTGGTGGAATACAAAGGCGGGGATCGCGTCACAACCGACGACACAAAGGAGAAACGCAATATCGGTGAACTGTGGGCCGCAAAAAGCAAGGGGAAAGCTCTCTTTCTTATGGCTGAAAAGAAGAATGCCAAGGGGCTGAGCATCTCAGAACAGCTTGTTCAAATAATTGGCTGACGCCTGTTGATAAGGAAGGGCACCTCTATTTATTTGTTCCGAAACCCTATGACTGCGTTGGGCGGTGCTCGAAATCCTCATGTACTCCGTGTACACTCCGGTTTCTG
>NZ_MPJE01000004.1:0-6266 GCF_001975465.1 Chlorobium sp. KB01 | reverse complement strand
TTGAATATTCCATAATTCGCCTCCTTGTTGGACGCGACATCTATATTAACACATAGGGCCTACTCATTCTGAAACGGAGCACCGGGTCGACCCGTTTTTCAGCTCCCGAAGCCTTTGAAATGTTATGCTGTTCGCTCTTGACTGAAACGAACAGGTATGGTATTCCTGTATCCCTTTTAGGGTATATTCCTGAAATATACCTTGCGGGTTATATTTGAATCTTTTCTCAAAGGGTTAAAATGGCTATGGCCAACCGGATTTCCGGCACAGGTAGCCGATTCGATTTTTAAAGGCCTGAAGCATAGCGCAGTCCAGCTTTCATGATCGTTCAGATTCGCCGGTTTCTGACAGCAATGAATGTCGTCCCGGATTGTCCTGCCTGTGTTTCGTTACCTCCGTCCCACAATTTCATCTCGTTATGTTGCATGAATACCGGCAAAAAAAGAAAGGCTTGTTGTTATACCTAAAGTGTCGTATTTTTGCATAAGTAAGGTGTCGTATTTATGTGCATCTAAAGTACATTGTTTAATGAGCAGATACAGGAGTATTGAGTCCCGGATTACGGCACGAATAGCGAGAAAGAAATGCGCTGTTTTTGTTCGTGATGATTTTAAAGATTTAAGTAATGACTACGATCAGGTGGGAAGGGCGCTCAGAAATTTGACGAAAAAGGGGTGTCTGATCCGCCTTGGTTATGGTGTCTACGCAAAGGCGAAAACGTCACCCATAAACGGGATAATCGTTCCCGTGGCGCCGTTACCGGTATTGGCTAAAGAAGCGCTTGCGCGCCTGGGAATCAAGACTGTGCCATCCCGTCTTGAGCAAGACTATAATGCAGGCAAGACAACGCAGGTACCTACAGGCCGATTAATCGGTGTAAGGGGCCGTGTCAGTCGCAAGCTTGGTTATCAGGGAGCTTATATCAGCTATGAACGAGCGGCCTGAACAGAAAGTTTTTGAAGGTGTCGCAGAAATTAAAGCGATTGATGCTGCATTTGTCGAGAAGGATTGGTTTGTCACGCAAGTGATTTCCTCTCTGTTTGAGTTTAAATATGAGGGGTTTACATTTGTCTTTACGGGAGGAACTGCTTTATCAAAAGCACATAACCTTATCCAGCGTTTTTCTGAAGATGTGGATTTCAGGGTTATTGCGCCGAAAGATCATCAAAACCGCAGCTTTTTATCCAGGTTTAAGCACGAAGTGATTCAGCATTTGTGCCTGAACGATTTTCCCTGGAGAACCATCATATTACGGCCCTGAATGATAACCGGTTCATCGTGATTGAGTTCGACTATCCAAGTTATTTTATTACCCCTGTCGCAATTCGACCTCATGTCCAGATAGAAATATCAGTCAAAGCTACACAGCGCAAAGGGATTTTACTTCCCGTTTCCTCCTTCGTGAATACCATCACCAAAAGCCCTCCGGAAGCTGAAAGTGTTCAGTCTATCGATCCTGTTGAAAGTGCCGCCGATAAACTGAGTGCGCTTGCATGGCGAATTCCAACCAGAATCCGCGGTAGTGAAAATGATGATCGAGCTCTTGTACGGCATATTCATGATCTGGCATTGCTCAAAAAGCTGGCCCTTTTTGATGAAAATTTTGTTGACCTTGTTGCAGCCTCGATGCTTGAAGATGAAGGCCGTTTGAGAAAAAATCCTGAGTTTGCAGCCTACTCAATGGCTGAGAAATTTCAGCTTATGTTGAGCATCCTGAATTCAGATAAGGAATATCCGCGCGAATATGATTTGTTCGTCAAAGGAGTTTCCTATGCTGCGGAAGGAGAAGCGCCGGATTTCATAACGGGGTTAAATACACTCCAAGCCCTTGTGGATCAATTTTTAACGGACTGAAACAAAGTGCAGCACAGCTCACCTGACCTGACCGTTCAGATCTCCCGGTTTCTGACAGTAATAAACACCGTTCCGGAATTGAGTTATAACCCGTTCATGTTATTTCGTTACCTCAGTCACTTACGTCCCTGAATATGCTTTGTTATTGTTGGCCGATGAATGCCGTTCAGGAATTTCATATCTTGCTCTGAAAATAAAACAGAATCGGTTATGGTTGAAGGTAATGTTTATCATACAATTCCCTGCTCTTGCGGCAGCGGAAAATCTTTTGAAGAGTGCTGCTATCGCGAAGAGCTGCATCATGCGTCTCTACCGGAGCGGGGAATCAGGGAAGCACTCTCTACTTCATTTCAGGGTGGTGAATTCACTTCGCTGGAGGAGGCTCAGGCGTTCATGCAGGAGCTTATGGTGACCAATAACCGGACTTCGCTTAGTGAGTTTGCCGGATTGTCACCTGAACAGATGCATCGTTTTCTGGCATTCCCTTTTGGTTCAAACAATCTGGCAACCTTTGCTTCTGTTCTGCCCTTCGAGCCCGATTCTCCCGTCACATCTGTTTTTAAAGCATTGGCCGAAGCAATTGGAGAGAAGGGTCTCAAGGCGACCGTTGCCGGTAATCTGCCGCAAAAAGTTGTTCGAGATATTGCCATTGCGCTTACAGGTCGGGATACCCATGGTCCGGAAAACCTGGGATGGAGATTGAACAGGGAGGAGGAGTACCCCGAACTTCATATAACCCGCTTTACTGCCGAACTGGCAGGACTGGTCAGGAAATTCAAGGGTAAATTTATGCTTACCAAAAAGTGCCGGACAGTGCAGAAGAACGAGGGGCTTGCCGGTATCTGGCCTGTTTTGTTCAGGGCTTATGTTGAAAAGTTCAATTGGCATGACAGAGGGCCGGATGAGTTGCCGTTTATTCAGGACTCATTTCTTTTTACGCTCTACCTGTTGAATAAATATGGCGCTCAGGAGCGGTCAGGGGATTTTTACTCCCGTATTTTTGTGGAGGCATTTCCGGCACTGCTCAACGAAGTGTCGCCAAAAAGCTATTGCTCTGCAATCGACTCCCTCAGTACAGTATATCTCAACCGGGCGATGAGCTATTTTGCCGAATTTTTCGGTTTGGCCATTGTTGCTGTTGATTATAAGCGTTCGGGAGCTTTTTCCGCTTCAAATTACCGGATTACCGCACGCCCTCTCCTTCAGGCGGCTGTTCAGTTTCATATTCCTGAAGCCTGAACCATTTTGTAATGCTATGCTCTTCTGTTCAGCTCCGTAAGATTGGGCTGTTGGCAGAATATGATGCATCACGGATTGTCCTTCGTGTTTTTTGTTACCTCCGTCACTTACGTCCCTGAATATGCTCTGAATATGAATAGATGCTGTTCAGGAATTTGTTTTTCAGGATGGCGGGGAAGTCCTATCTTGGGTAGTGTGTTATCTCGGTGATTCCCTTGTTTTCAAGGATATAGGTGTTTTACAGGTGCCGCTCTAAATTGTCGTGAGCGGTTTGGGGACGAGGCGGACGGCGCACAGAAATCGGAATGTACACGTTGTACTTGAGGATTTTGAGCACCGACCAACGAAGTAATCGAATTGCGGAACAAATTAAGAGCGGTACCCACATGAAAGCAGGAGAGAAACTCTGGTCCCGAGACGAACTTATTCTTGCAATAAACCTCTATTGCAAGCTCCCTTTTGGGCAACTTGACAGCAGAACTCCAGAGATCATCAAGCTGGCAGCATTAATTGGCCGAACTCCGGGTGCGGTGTCGTACAAGCTGGGGAATTTTTCGAGTTTAGATCCCTCTCTACAAGCAAGAGGGATTAAAGGTGCGCCTAACGGGAGTAAGCTGGATAGGGTGATCTGGGATGAGTTTTACCAGAACTGGGATGAGCTTCCGTTTGAAAGCGAAAAACTCCGGGCAACGTTTGAGCATTCTACGGTTGAGAAAATCAACCAGATTAATGAAGAGGATCTGCCGAAAGAGGGAAAGGAGAGAGAGAGGATTGTTCGAGCAAGGGTGAATCAGTCGTTTTTCAGGAGTATGGTTCTATCCTCCTACAAAAGCACCTGCTGCATTACCGGACTCCAGAACAGTGAACTGCTTGTTGCTGGTCATATCAAGCCGTGGAGCAGTGACGCAAAGAACCGGCTCAACCCGAGGAACGGCATCGCCATGAATGCCCTGCACGACAAAGCCTTTGAGTCAGGGCTGATTACCATCACGCCAGAGTACAGAATCCGGATTTCAAACATACTCAAGGAGCAGAAGAAAAACCCTTCAGTTCAAGCATACTTCCTGCAATATGATGGCAGGGAAATCCTTTTGCCGCGCCGGTTTTTGCCTGACAGTGAGTTTTTACGATATCATAATGAGGAGAGGTTCAAGGGGTAAATTTCTTCATTTGACCATCACATCAGAGTTCTCAATCATTTCGTAGGCTCAGGAGGGGGTAAATCCGCTGTTTCTTCTGAAAATTGCTATACTTTTGAAAAGTGCCGGTGATCTGGGCGACGCACCACAATTACCGGTAAAGGATTTATTGGAAAATGGTTAAGCAATAAAACACTTGAAGACCAAGCACACTATAATACATGGCGACAGCCGCGAGATGAATCTTGTCGGCGGCAAGTCGGTTCACCTTGTCATCACCTCTCCGCCATATTGGCAGCTCAAGGACTATGGCACCGATACACAGATCGGCTTTCATGAGAGTTACGAAAGCTACATCAACAATCTGAATCTTGTCTGGAAGGAGTGTGAGCGGGTACTCTATCCGGGATGCCGCCTCTGCATCAACATCGGCGATCAGTTTGCCCGTTCGGTCTATTACGGCAGGTACAAGGTTATTCCGATCCGGACGGAGATTATCAAGTTCTGTGAAACTATCGGTCTGGACTACATGGGTGCGGTAATCTGGCAGAAGGTCACAACGACCAATACGACCGGTGGAGCTTCGATTATGGGGAGTTTTCCCTACCCGCGTAACGGCATTCTCAAACTTGACTATGAGTTCATCCTGATTTTCAAAAAACAGGGTGATGCACCCAAGCCGACCAAAGAACAGAAAGAGCGCTCGGCAATGACCACGGAGGAGTGGAACACCTATTTTTCAGGCCACTGGAACTTTGCCGGAGCAAAGCAGGATGGTCACATCGCCATGTTTCCGGAAGAGCTTCCTCACCGCCTTATTAAAATGTTTGCTTTCCAGAACGATACGGTGCTTGACCCGTTTATGGGAAGCGGCACAACGGCTCTTGCGGCAAAAAATCTTGACCGAAACTCCATCGGGTATGAAATCAACCCCGAGTTTATCGAGATTGCCAAAACAAAGCTCAACAGCAACCAGCAGGATTTTGTAGGAACAACCTATGAGTTTCTGCATGACACAGTAACGGGTGACTTTGCCGCTGCAATTGAACAACTGCCCTATCGTTTTACAGACCCTCACAAGCTTGACAAAAAACTTGATCCAAGGAAACTCACCTTTGGTTCACGGATTGATAAAGCCGGTGCGGCACAGCGTGAAGAGCTGTTTACGGTCAGGGAGATACTGAGCCCCGAAAAGGTAAGGTTATCCAACGGGTTGACGGTGAAACTGATTGGGATCAAGCAAGAGCCCTTTATGCACGACCGGGCTGTCGGTTATCTGGTTGAGAAAATTCAGGGCAAGCGGATATTCATGAAGTATGACCGGATGAAATACGACAGCGAGAACAACCTTCTCTGTTACCTCTATCTTGAAAACAAGACCTTCGTCAATGCGCATCTGATAAAAAGCAGGCTGGTCGGCATTGACAGCAGCTATGATTACAAGCAGAAGGAGAAATTTCTAACCCTGTCAGAACAACTCAATGGCTAAAGAGTGGATACTGAACAGCGCGATGAACCGCTTTCAGCTTAATTTCAAGCGAAATGTCGGACCAACTTCCGAGTCTATCAGAGCGTGCGCTCCCAAAACAGTCGAGGAGTGGAGGGCGTATTACTATGCTCATGTCAAGCCTGAAGAGCATATCGTTGATCTCGGGAAAAAACTCTACGTCAAGATAACCGAGGTGATTGCAGCGGAGGTTGAGGCGGTATCAGAAGAGGATTGCATAACCTACATGAAGCAGCTTGTCATTGACCGGACGTTTGATGGTTACATGACTGAAATCAAAACGGTATATGGTCAACTGGAGCGCCAGCTCGGAGTGAAAATAGAACCGGCTTCTGACGAGTGGGATAGGTTGTTCAATGTTGACTTTTATATCAAGGCAGGGGAGAAGTACATCGGACTCCAGATCAAGCCAATCTCGTTCAGCGGAGGATCAGAGTAGGGGGGACGGAGTAGGGGGGACGTAAGAGGAGTAGGGGGGACGTAAGTGACAGAGGTAAATAATATATTTTCTGCTTGAGGGAGAGTAC
>NZ_MPJE01000027.1:0-81931 GCF_001975465.1 Chlorobium sp. KB01 | reverse complement strand
GACAACTCTATCATACTTTACGCCTCAAGAGGCGGGGAATATGACCCATAGAGATTCAACCATCTCCCCTCTTTTCACTCTTTTGCCGCAGCTCTTCGCATGCTGCTTATCCGATCGATGAAATCAGCCTCTTTGCTGAACAGCTCTCTGTTGATGTGCAGGGTATCCGAAAACTCCAGATTGATGTCGGTTGTGGCGGTGTATGCCGGCCAATCAAGAAGGCCCGGACCATTGGGATTACCGGTTGCAGCAAAGTTGACCCAGTAAGCCATCATCTTTTCGGAAAGCCTCCTGTCCGTCTGATTGTAACCCCCGGATTCGGGCATATTTCCGAAAACGTATGCCAGTTCAACACCATGATGCACTCCAAGTTTTCGCGCCAGCACCGTGTCGGGAAGGCGGGTGAACTGGTAGAGATATGCCCTGGATTTTTTTTGTTCCATGGATCGGACCATGAGCCTTGCCGGTTGTGCATTTGCTGCTACCGTAAGGATTTTATCAATAGCCGGGGCAACATCTCCGGCTGTTGGCGCAGGGAAGAGTTCAAAGGCTTTCGCGGAATTATCGCCAAACCTTGATTGCAGGAATGATCGATATTGCTCAACTGATACATCTTTTTCATCGGCGAGATAAATATTGCCTTCATTGAGCGTGCTTCCGGTGATAAGCGGCACATCATGCTGCTTTCCTGCACGGTATGCTGCCAGCGGATCTTCGGGAAGCACCCGGCCATCAAATACCGGCGCAAAAAAAAGACCATCGGCAAATATGCTTGTAGTGCAATCGGCTGCCTTCACTATCTCCTCTGCTGACCTGGAGCGCATGGCAGCCACTACATCCCGAGCACTGTCGCAGCCAAGTTTCGAGGCCAGTTGCCGGCCCATTTTCGACACATTAGCCATGTCGCCGTTAAAGGCCAAAGAGAGGTACTCCGAACCGATAATCGGCCCGCCGCTTTCAGCTATAGCCCGATGAAAAAGCCCTGCTGACAACGGAGTGATCAACTGCAGCGAAACCGATCGGGATCCGGCGGATTGGCCGAAAAGGGTTACCCTACCCGGATCCCCTCCGAATGCAGCGATATTGCGATGTATCCATTTCAGGGCAGCGATCTGGTCGAGCAAGCCGTAGTTGCCCGAGGTGCCATAGGGGGATTCCTTTGAGAGCAGCGGATGAACAAGAAATCCCAGCGGCCCGAGGCGGTAATTGATGGTCACAACAACCACCCCCTTTCGGGCAAGATTCCTGCCGTTGTATTCGGGCAGTGATGCGGATCCAAAATTAAAGGCTCCACCATGAATCCAGACCATAACCGGCAGTTTCTCATCAGGTTTTTTGGCCGTGGTCCAGATATTCAGGTAGAGGCAGTCCTCGCTGTACAGAGCGTTATCCTTCTCTTTCGGCTGCGGGCAGGAGGGGCCGAACTCCTTGCAGTTTCTCACCTGTGCCCACGAAGCGACCTCCTCCGGGGGCTTCCATCTCAAGGAACCAACCGGGGGTGCCGCATAGGGAATCCCCAGGAAGATACGCACGTCGCCCTCTGCTCTGCCGCATATCGGTCCGCTATGCAGCTGAATAACATTACAGCTTATTCCGCCGGCGATCACCGGAAGCGGCAACACGGTGAGCAGCAGCAGAACTGCCAGCAGTTTACGAAAAGCCATACTTCCCATCCTTCCTGAATCTCCGCATCTCCGGATTTGAAAAGCAGTGTGCCACACAGGGTAGTCTCTTCGAGCAAACAGATACAGTATTTTACCTCCCCGTATCCTTGAAAACCTCATCCAGCCAGTCGAACAGGATCTCCCCCATCAGACTGCGGTTCTCGCCGATGCAGTGGCTGGAAGCCCCGTCCTCAAAACCTGTAACAATCAGCCTTGAACGGGAGTCGGGCAATTTAGCCATGCATTCCAGCTGCTGGCGCTGGACCTCCTTGCTGGCATACTCGCCCGCACCTACCAGCAAGAGGGTGGGAACCGTAACCTTTGCCGGATCAAAAGTAAAGCCCTTGTTGGCCGCAACCAGACCGGGAATATTGTCCATCTTCACGCCCCAGCGAAAAGCCACAAGTTTGACCACATTACGATGGAAGCTGGCAAAACCCTCCAGCACCCCGGGAGTCGTGGTAGCCACCGGCATGGTGCTGAAGAGCTGTTCGGCATCAACCACTGCCGCCGTGACTGCTACAGCCTTGATGCGGGAATCATGCATGGCAGCCTGGGGCACAAAACCCCCGCCGCCACTGATACCATAGGCCGCAAACCGCAAGGGATCAACCTCCGGGCGCTTGAGAACATAGTCAATGACTGCCGAGATGGGAAGGTTCATGGCTGGCCGGAAATACTTGCCTTTCCAGGGGAGCAACCCCTGGCCCGGAAGATCTACAGCGACGAAGTTGTATCCCCGCTCAAAGGTCTGGGGGGCAATGTGGAACCATAGATCTTCGGCAAACGTCTCCCCGCCGCCGACCATGAAGAGCGTCGGGCGAGGTTTCCCGCTCTTGTCAGCCTTGCGGAAATAGCCGGGCAAAACCACCCCCTCGAAGGGCACTTCGAAATACTCCAATGGCGGGTCCATCAACTCACCGGCCTTGCGGAGCAGCGTGCGGCTGCGGCCGGCAACTTCGTTGATGCGGGGATCATCGGGCAGCATGGAGATGATGCCCGCACGATAGTAATAGGAAGCCCGCTGCATCTGCCGGGCTGCACTGACCTTGTGGCCTTTGTTCAGGCTCTTTTCCGCTCTTGCCGCAAGCCGGTCTGCCATCCTGATCCACTCCGCCTGCCAACTGGCCGCCTCCCCGTCCTTGATCTGACTTGCGGTGTAGTAGGCCTCGCCGATCTCCATGCCATGGTTGCTCGTATTGCCGAGCAGGAAGCCGAAGGTCCAGTCCATATCATTATCCTTGAAATGGTAGCGCACCGTCGGGTCATGGGCATCGAAGTCGCTCTTCTTCTCACCGGGGTTTACGGCCTCTGCATCGGAGGTTTTCTTCTTTTCCGTTGCCCGGGATGAACGGCTGCCGCCTGTTGTCAGAACAACAGAGCAGAGCACCATAATTACTACCCTCAAGACTCTTCCGTACATTTCACCCTCCTTCTTTAGCTACATGAACCTTGTAATATAAAGCCACACCACCTGATATATTTCCGGGTTACTTCAGGGCAGTTACTCCCCGATTAAGGGGCCGCAGAAGGCGGTCTGCGATCCACAGTAAAGATAGAACAATATCAACACTGGTTTACGCAAAAGAGCATATATTCCGCATGAAGCATCACTGGCGCGCGTTCTGTGAAATCCATACAGCGCAACCGCAAACGTATACACCCTCTGTCGTAACATGAAATGGAGACCATGACCACCGCTCTTCCCAACATTATTGATCTGAGCTTCCCGGAGCTTCAGCATGCCATTGCATCGCTTGATGAACCCTCATTCAGGGCGGCACAGATTCATCAGTGGCTTTTCTGTCATCAGGCAAAGAGCTTTGAGGAGATGACAACACTCAGCCGGACACTTCGCCAAAAGCTTGCAGAAACCTTCTCTATCAGCCATCTTCAGCTTGTCGATCACCTTGAGAGTACCGAAGAGAGCGGGGAGAACCGCACAGAAAAACTCCTGCTGAAACTGCCGGATAACGAACTGATTGAAACCGTCCTCATTCCTGCCGAGAACAGATTGACCGCTTGCCTCTCCTCGCAGGCAGGGTGTGCGTTTCAGTGCACATTCTGTGCAACAGGAAAAATGGGACTGCATCGAAATCTTACCGCCGGGGAGATTGCCGGACAGGTTTATGCGCTCAATGCCATAGTTTCAAGGAGAAATCCCGACAAAAAAATCACCAATATTGTCTTTATGGGTATGGGAGAGCCGCTCATGAACTACGACAATATTCTGGAATCGATAGAAACCCTGACAACAAAAAACTACAACGTCACGCTATCCCAGAAAAAAATAACCATTTCAACCGTGGGTGTTATTCCGCAAATACAGAAACTGGGCGCTTCAGGATTGAAAACCAGGCTCGCCGTCTCCCTTCATGCTGCCGAACAGCAGAAACGGGAGTCACTCATGCCGGTCGCAGCAAAGCTCTATCCGCTTAATGAGCTCGGTAAAGCACTTGCCGGCTATAGCTCGGCAACCGCCATGCCGGTCACGATTGTCTATATGCTGCTGAAAGGTATCAACGACTCGCTTGAAGACGCAAAACTGCTGGCACGGTTTGCTCACGGCTTTTTATGCAAAATAAATTTGATTGATTACAATTCTATCATTAATATCAGGTTCAAGCCTGTAAACAGCTCCTCCAGAGAGGTGTTCCAGCAATACCTCATTGATTCAGGCCTGCATGTCACGGTCAGAAAAAGCTACGGTACGACAATTAATGCGGCATGCGGTCAACTGGCAACAACCGGCATGGCAGAATCGCAATAATCTATAATCGCCTTAAATACCATGGATTTGATCGATTTAATTCCTTTCCAGAATGAGTTCAACAAAACGTATCACGGCTTAACCAGCAATGCAACACACACGTCGGAAACGCCGGTATTTCATGAACTGAAAGTCAGACGATACGACAAACCTGTTGACGAAGTCAGAGATTTTATTTCCAGCAAAATTGATCACTGGGTTGGCTGGGAACTGAAAAGTGAAAAAACAGCTGTCGGCGGCACGACCACCATCAGGGGGGAAGTGACCTCCGTGCTTCTTTTCGGCATAAAAATCGATGTAACATTCGGCCTTTTTGAGGAGACCGATATCAATGGCCGGCCGATAACCACGGTCAACGCAAAAGCAGAAACCCGCATTGAATCGAGAGGTGATCTGGGCGAGAGCCGCAGGATTATCCGAATGATGCTTGGCGCACTTGATTTTGAGTTCCGCCATCAGCAGATAAAGGATGAGGACTATCACTATCGCTCGGTCGATGTAAACGGGCCATCAGCATCATTCCAGCAGATATTTGATAACGCCCGCCTTCACCATCAAAAAAAGCCGGAAGGGAGCCCTAAAGCAACCGCTATCGAATTCAAGAAAAGAGCACCGGTTCAAACCATACAGCTTAACAAGCCAGCCGAAAAAAATGGTGATACCTCTCATTCGGCAGGCAGTGCAGCAGAGAACGGCTCTTCTTCAGCTCAATCTGAAACCCCGGCATCAGCTGGCAAGGCAGTAGCCTCTCGGCCAAAAGTGACGATCATTACTACCAAAAAAAACATATAAACACGGTTTGATGATAATAATTCTACTCGGAGCACCAGGTGCGGGAAAAGGCACGCAGTCAAACTTCATCTCCAAATCTCTGGGTATACCACAGATTTCAACCGGTGATATGCTGCGCGCTGCGGTAAAAGCGGGAACACCTCTCGGTATCCAGGCAAAACAAATCATGGATGCAGGGCAGCTTGTTTCCGATGAGATCATTATCGGACTGGTCAAAGACCGGTTGAAAGATGCTGACTGTGCCAATGGCTGCCTTTTTGACGGCTTTCCCCGTACCATCGCACAGGCAGAAGCACTGAGAAGTGACGGGATCAAAATCGACCATGTCGTTGAGATCAATGTTGAAGACCGTGATATTATCGAAAGGATGAGCGGACGCCGCGTACATCCGGCTTCAGGAAGAACCTACCACATACAGTTCAATCCGCCGAAAACAGATGGAATTGATGATGAAACCGGAGATCCACTGGTGCAGAGGGCGGATGATGAGGAAGAGACGGTAAAAAAACGCCTTGAAGTTTATCATGAACTGACCTCGCCGCTGATCAATTACTATCTGAACCTCTCTTCACAGAACTGCACCGCAAAGGGGCCGAAATACAACAGGATCAAGGGAACCGGAAAAGTGGAAGAGATTCGCGACAGGATTCTCGAAGCGATCAATGGCTGAGCATTCCCGAAAGCGTATTCCGATAAAAAAAAAGTCAGTGCCCGACACTGACTTTTTTCATTCACCACCATGCAAGCACTGATCGTCGCAGAAAAACTGTTCAGGGGAGAACCATTTACCGTAATGGTACCCGCCTCAATGGAGCAGGAGATCCAGGCCGGATGCATGGTACTCCTTGCCCGAAAAAAAGGAGCAGAGTCCATCTCAATCGGCTACATCATCGAGCTTGCCGAAGATAATCCGGCTGAACCCTCAGAAACAGAGATCATCGATCTGCTCTATGATGGCAAACCGCTCCTTGGTGAAGATCTCCTGAATCTGACCGGGTGGATGGCTGATTACTACCTCTCCCGCAGAATTGACACCATCAGTGCAGCGCTTCCGGTGGCTGTGCGCACCACGATTCATGACCTGGTGGAACTCACCGACTTTTCCCTTCAGGCTGAAAACAGGCGGGTCATCAACACGACATTGCGGCGCTCAATCATGCAACTGATGATCAGGGAAAAACGGTTGACCATGCTTCAGCTTCAGCGGCGGCTCGGCAAAAAACAGCTCTACCGGACCCTCTCGGAACTTGAACGCGGCGGGCATCTGAGACTCACCAAAAAGTTCACCTCCACACAACCGAAACTGCAAACAGCTTACCGCCTGAGCGAAACCATACCGGAGAGCGCTGAGGAGAGCCTTCATGGCGCGCCGAAACAGCTTGAAGCGTTCCTTGCACTCTCATCCACTACCGGCCCCTGTGTTCCGGCAGAGACCATAGGCAGCTCAAGGGAGACGCTCAATGCTCTGGTAAAAAAAGGATTCGTTGAAAAGGTTCAGATTGAGGTGAAAAGTAATTTTTCAAGCGGATTTGCTGAAGAGCCTCAATCAGTCAAAAATCTGACAGCCGAACAAAAACAGGCACTTGAAGCATTGCAATCTGCCCTGAACAATAAACGGTATGCCACCTTCCTTCTGCATGGAGTGACAGGAAGCGGAAAAACCCTTGTCTATATCGAGTTCCTGAAACGTGTCCTTGCCGCAGGCAAAACCGCCATTGTTCTTGTACCGGAAATATCGCTCACGCCACAGACCGCCGGACGATTCCGTCAGCACTTCCATGATGATATCACGATACTGCACAGCGGGATGAGTAATCAGGAAAAATATGACGCGTGGCACAGCCTCAGGCAGGGGAAAACCAAAATAGCGCTCGGGGCACGGTCAACCATTTTTGCTCCACTTGAAAACCTCGGGGCAATCATTGTAGATGAAGAGCATGACGGCGCCTACAAACAGGATCGAACCCCCCGTTATCATGCCAGGGATACGGCAATCATGAGAGCCCTCTTCAGCAAGGCAATCTGTGTGCTCGGTTCGGCAACCCCCTCTTTTGAATCATACCATAATGCCCGAAACGGCAAATACAGCCTGATCAATCTCAGGGAACGTGTTGATGGTGCAGCAATGCCTCTTATCAAGCTTGTCTGGATGAAAGAGAGTCCGAAAGCCTCGTCATCAATTTCAGAGCTGCTCTTCCGCCAGATAGAGCTTCGCCTCAAAAAAAAAGAGCAGGTCATCCTTCTGCAGAACAGACGGGGGTTTGCAGGCAGTATCTTCTGCCTCTCCTGCGGTCACACCCCCCTTTGCCGGTTTTGCAACATCCCGATGGTCTACCATGCAGCCGAGAATCATCTCCGCTGCCACTACTGCGGTCATCGCGTAAAATTCAGGGCGTCATGCGAAAAGTGCCAGTCAACCGACCTGTTTTTCAAAAGCAGCGGAACCGAGCGCATTGAGGAGGAACTGCAAAAGCTCTTCCCGGAAGAAAAAATTCTCAGAATGGATGTTGATACAACAACAAGGAAAGGCTCTCATGGACGGATACTCAAAGAGTTTCATGATCAAAAAGCCCGCATCCTGCTCGGGACACAAATGGTTGCCAAGGGACTCGACTTCCCTGCCGTAACGCTCGTCGGAGTGCTTATGGCTGATATCGGGCTTAATATTCCGGATTTCCGAGCATCTGAACGGACATTCTCACTGCTCACACAGGTTGCCGGTCGGGCCGGCCGCTCTACCATGCCCGGAGAGGTCTATCTTCAGGTCTACAACAAGGAGAGTGACGTATTCACCGCCCTCCTGCAGGGCAGTTATGAAAAGTTCTTCGAACAGGAGAGTGCAACAAGAGCGGCACTCCGATACCCCCCGCTGTCACGACTCATAAAATTCGAGTGCAGTGCAACCGATGAAAAGGAAGCGGAATCGGCTGCGCTCTATTGCAAGGAGACCCTGACGGCCCATCTCCCGATCGAGAGCGGTACCGTTCTCGGACCAGCCCCCGCTGGAATCGCGAAAATAAAAGGACGATTTCGCTACCACGTACTGGTAAAGCTGTTCGAGGCAAAACTCTCGGCAGCGTTCGTCAGAGAGATGAGTGACCATATCATCTCCCGCTTTCGCAGTGCGGCACTCTCTTTTATTGTCGATGTCGATCCGCAGAACCTCATGTAGCGGTTTGCGAAAAAAAGTCCCCCTCGCCTTTCGTACCCGTTAAAGTAAAATATATTTATATTCAGCACAGTCAACAGCAAGGATCAACGAAACTCATCGCATCTGCTCATGAAGAGGTTTGAGTGGAAAAGGGAATACTTCAAACACTATCCGCTTAAAACTGCGGGAGTTATTCTTTTTCTTTCCGGCCGGTATCTCTTTGCGCTCTTCTTTCTTTACGGATTCTGGCACAAACTTGTAAAAGGTTGGCTCTGGAGCGACCTCATGCAGTTCTATTTTCTCAAAAGGCTTGCCGAACTGCCGGCTGAATCGTTCCAGGCACTCTACCTTCAGCAGTTTGCCATACCGCTTGCATTTCCGATTGCATGGATTGTTACCGTTGGAGAGCTCATCATCGCTATCGGGCTCATCTTCGGTATTGCCGTCAGAGCCAATGCGGCGTTTGCACTCTTTCTGGTAGTGAATTTTGCTGCCGGTGGTTTTTACAACCTCTCCCTTCCCCCATTCATGCTCTTTGCTCTCCTTATGATAATCTCTCCTTCAGGCCATTGGCTGGGACTTGACAGGATTCTGCACAATAAATACCCTGCTGCAATCTGGTTTAAATAAAGCACCATGACCAATACCCCGATATTTCGACGACTCTGCGGCTGCCGGAACTCACCCCTTCTTCTCTTTGCACTTTCAGCGCTCTTCTCGTTCATGCCGGTATCAGCCAAAGCAGTAGAACGCAGCGAATCGCCGGTTGAACTGGCTGACAAGGCATTCTGGAACATGAACTATCCGACTGCCGATTCAATCTACACCGCTGAACTGCACCGTAACCCGAGAAATGCCGATCTCTACTGGAAACTCGCCAGGCTGCATGTAAGCCTTGGTGAATCGGTCGATCGCAATAAAAAGGATGAACGGCTGCGCTACTACCGTAAAGCCCTGGAGTATGCAAAAACCTCTATCACCATCGACAGCACCATCGCAAAAGGGCACTCCTGGTATGCCGCTGCACTGGGTATCATGGCGGACAAAACAGGCTCAAATGAAAAACTGAACCGTGCAAAAGAGATAAAAAGGGCGATTGACAGTGCCCTGCGATTAAACCCGAACGATGAGACGGCCCTCTCGATTCTCGGATCCTATTATTGTGAAGCGGCTAAAATCAGCTGGTTTAAACGGATGGTGGGCAATGCCTTCATCGGCGAAATGCCGAAAGGCAATTATGATCTCGCAGAAAAAGCGTTCAGGAAAGCGATCAGCATTGACTCAAGAATTATCCGCAACTATCATGAACTTGTCCTGATCGAGCTTGATCAAAACAACAGGACTGAAGCTCTGAAACTCATGAAAACTGCGCTCAACAAACCGGTGATCATGCCGAGTGACCGGAGGCGAATCGAGGAGATGCGCGCGCTGCTGAAAAAATATTCCGAAGAGTGAGAGAGGGAGTCTCACCTCCCTCAGGAGAGCAGCTCAGTCCCCGTTCACCGCTACGGTTATTCTCTTCTTCCTGGGAGCAATGCCGAGCAACGAGCGGACGCCAAGATGGTAGCTGTTCGCTCCGAACCCGCTGATTACTCCCATGCACACTTCCGAAATCACCGATGAACGCCGGAACTCCTCACGAGCAAAGATATTGGAAAGATGAACCTCAACAACCGGCAGGCCGACCGCACTGATAGCATCACGCAATGCTATGGAGTAGTGTGTAAAGGCTCCTGCATTCAGTATGACCCCGATAAAACCGCCCTGGTCCTCACACTCAAAGAGTTTTTCAAGCAGCTGCCCCTCCTCCTCGGACTGGAAAAAATCAAAGCGAATGTCAGGAAAGCTTTCAGCAACTCCGCGATTGATATCGTCAAGTGTCTGATGGCCGTAAATTTCCGGTTCGCGTTTGCCGAGTCGTGAAAGATTCGGACCGTTAAGCACAAGTATGGAATTCCCGCTCATGGTTATGGCTTCTGGCGGCCCCTGCAGGGGTGCAGGTGCCGGCTGTTAAGAAAAAACGGTTAGAGTATGTATTGACTGAGATCCCTGTCAGCGACAACGTGGTTCAGTTTTTCCTTGACCATTGCTTCATCAATCTCAATCTTTTCATCGGAGACATTTTCCGGAATGTTGAACATCAGCTCCTCAAGAAGATTGGTCAGAATAGTATGAAGACGCCTTGCTCCGATGTTCTCTACACTCTCATTGACTTTAGCCGCAATTCTGGCAATTTCACGGATTGCACCCTCACTGAAGCTCAACTCCACCCCTTCAGTGGCAAGAAGAGCGGTATACTGCTTGATAAGGGCATTTTTCGGCTGGGTAAGAATCAGGAAAAAGTCCTCCTCGGTAAGACTTTTCAACTCCACCCTGATCGGAAAACGCCCCTGAAGCTCGGGGATAAGATCGGAAGGCTTGGCTACATGAAAGGCTCCGGAAGCAATAAAGAGCACATGGTCGGTCTTGACCATACCATGCTTTGTGGCAACATTTGAACCCTCGACAATCGGCAACAGATCGCGCTGAACACCCTCCCGGCTGACATCCGGCCCCTTGCCGCCTGCTCCGGTTGATGGTGCCGCGATTTTGTCAATTTCATCGATAAAGACAATACCTGACTGCTCAACCTTGTTTATGGCCTCCTTGACAACGCTCTCCATATCAATAAGCTTCTGCACCTCCTCCTGTTCGAGCAGTTTACGGGCTTCGGCTATCGAGACGCGTCTCTTTTTTCGCTTGCGGGGCAGCCCGCTCATAAGGTCCTGCATCATACCGCCGATCTCCTCCATCTGGCCGAGAGGGCCGAAAATCTGCATCATACCGCCACCCGAAGAGTCACTGGAGATATCCATCTCAATCTGGCGATCCTCAAGTTTGCCGCTGCGCAGCCTCTCCAGCATTTTCCGGCGGCTTCGGCGGTTTGCCTCCACTGACGGATCACCCTCTTCCGTGGAGAGAGAGAGCAGAGCCTCCCCTTCCGTGTCAGCGTCATCATCAAGTGAGTCCTGTGATTGCGCTACAGGAGGAAGAAGAATATCGAGCAGCCGCTCTTCAACAAGCAGTGCTGCCTTTTCACGAACCTCTTCAGACTTCTCGCTTCTGACCATTGCCACACTCTGATCAACAAGGTCACGAATCATCGACTCGACGTCACGCCCGACATAACCCACTTCAGTAAACTTCGACGCCTCAACCTTGACAAACGGCGCTTTGGCAAGCTTGGCCAGGCGGCGTGCAATCTCGGTTTTTCCTACACCGGTAGGCCCGATCATGATAATGTTGTTCGGCATGATCTCATCACGAAGCTCATCACTCACATTCTGACGGCGAAGCCTGTTACGGAGCGCTATGGCAACCGATTTTTTTGCATCCTTCTGGCCGATAATATATTTGTCAAGAAGCGCAACAATCTGGTTCGGGGTCAGATTATGCTCCGCAATAGAACTTCTTCTCCCCCCGTTTCCTTCAGGCAGAGCAAAAACATTCACCTTACTGTTCATAGTCATTTCAATGCAGAAAAAATTGTAATTACCACCCGGAATTTCACACAACAAGGCATCCGGAACACAGGAGAAACAACCCGACAGTTATAACTCTTCCACAATAATGTGATCGTTGGTATAGATACAGATATCGGATGCGATCTTCAAACTTTCCTGAACGATATCCCTGGCCGAAAGCGATGAGTGCTTCATGAGCGCACGCGCGGCAGAGAGCGCATACATGCTCCCGCTTCCGATAGCGACAATACCGTCCTCTGGCTCTATGACATCACCCGTTCCGGAAATGATAAGCGCCTTGTCACTGCTGACAATAGCAAGCATAGCCTCCAGACGGCGGAGATACTTGTCGGTTCTCCACTCTTTGGCAAGTTCCACGGCAGCACGATCAAGCTTTCCGTTATAGGCCTCAAGCTTCTCCTCAAACCGGTCAAGAAGGGTTACCGCATCAGCCGTTGCACCGGCAAACCCTGCAATCAGCTTCCCCTGATACAACCTCCTGATTTTGCGTGTCGAATGCTTGATGACGGTGTTGCCAAGAGTCATCTGACCATCACTTCCAAGCGCCGCCTTGCCATCTCTCAATACGCCGATCACCGTTGTTGAACGGATGATGGGCTTCTCGTTGTTTTTCATCAATTAAAATATTTTTTTCCTTAATCTTGCCACTGGAATTTGCATTTGTTCACGGTATTTTGCAACCGTTCTTCTCGCAATATGCACCCCTCTTTTCATCAACAACTCCGTCATAGCGTCATCACTCATCGGATTGTTGTGATCTTCACTCTCAACCATTTCAGCAATATATTGCCGGATGATCTTGTTCGAAAGATCTTCCCCGTCCTCAGTTGAGAGCCCTGCGCTGAAAAAGTACTTCAGCTCAAAAACGCCAAACGATGTCTGTACATACTTGCCGTTTACGGCCCTGCTGACAGTCGAAATATCAAGTCCGGTATCGGCCGCAATTATTTTCATACCCAGAGGCACAAGCTGCTCCGGCCCGGAGATAAAAAAAGCATACTGCCGGTGCATGAGTGCTTCAATAACCTTCAGCAGGGTCTGACGCCGGGTCTCGATGGCACTGGTAAACTCTTTGGCTCGATTGAGATTCTGGCGGATAAACTTTTTATCCTCTTTCAGGCTCTGCCTGTTCTTGAGCAAATCCTGATAGCGGTCGGTGATCCTGACAGAGAGCGCACTCCGGTCATTGAGCACCGCGGTCAGCTCCCCATTTTCATACGTCACAAGAAAATCGGGTGTAATATAATGGCCGCCCTCATCCTGAAAAACTCCCGGATGGGGATCAAGAGCGGCAATAGCGGAAATTGCCGACTCTACGCGTTCAGCGGGCTCATCGAGTTTTTTCAGCAGTTTTGCATAGCGACGATGAAGAAAATCATCATAATGGCCGGAGAGGATCCTGCGGGCCATCTCATAGGTAGCCGGTTCATGCCGGGTTCTGAAGAATTCAATCTGAACAAGAAGCCTTTCGCGAAGATCCCTGGCGGCAATACCGGAAGGATCCAGAAACTGGATTTTGCGAAGCATCAATTCCAGTTCGCTTTTACGAACCTCTATCCCTTCAAGCTGGAGGCTCTCGATAATAACCTCAAAACCATCGGTAAAATAGCCATCACCATCAAGGTTGCCGAGAATCTCAAGCGCAATTTTACCCTCTCTGGGCCCGACATCTTCGTGGAGGGCAAGCTGGCGGAGAAGCTGTTCATAAAAACTGTCATGCTGAACCGCCTGAAAAAAACGGTCCTTTGGCGCACTCTCATGGGTAAAATTCAGCCTGCCTTCGGCGGCTTCACCCGACAGCGGAGGATCATTTCCCTCTTTAAGTGAACTTTTTCTGAACCGCTCCTCGGAGTCAAACATCTCCTCATCATCATGGGTGTCCGGCACGTCAGGCAGGTCACCGGCAATATCTTTTCGTTCTTCAACAAGTTCAAGAAGAGGGTTCTCCTGCAACTCTTCAAAAATCCGCTCTTCAAGGTTCAACAACGGCAGCTGGAGAAGCTGACTGCTTAAAATCTGCTGGGCAGAAAGAAGGGTGGTTTGTTTCTGTTGAAGCCTGATTTCCGGCATTACCTTAAGGAAGATGTATCGACGAATAGTTTCAAACTCCTGACCCAGTCAGATCCGTAGCGTATCTCAAGAGCTTTATACACATAATCAATAAGTTGAATCCGAAGCTCTCCGCCTGCCTTGCGGGCAGAGCGGCACATTGCATGCTGTTCATAGACAAGATAATCCAAACCGAACTTTTTTCTCACCCTTATCGGAAACAATCGGCAGGAGAGCGGTTTATCAAAATCACACAGCCCATCACGAAATGCGATTTCAATGGCGCAAAATGTTATACCGTCACGAACAGTGCTGAAGACGCACTCCCGGTTCTCAATGGTTCTGCTGTAGGGCCGGCCCTGATAGATCTCAACCGGACCATGCCGCCTCAGATACTTCAGGTTTTTTTCCGGAATCATCCTCAACAGCTCTTCCGGTGCGTGGAGAAGTGCCTCTGCCTCCGCATCGGTTAATGGAGCACCGAGCTCCCCCTCAACACAACATTTTCCTTTACACTCATGAAGGTCGCAGGAAAAAAAAGCCTGCAAGAGATCCCTGTCAACAAGAACATCACCGATTGAAACCAGAGACATAACTATCTATAATTGATTATATTATATACACATGGATGTATCTTGACTGGAAATCCCGCCTCTTTTTGCACGCCTCCCCCGCCACTCTCTGCGTTTCCTGCTTGCGGCTTCGCTGAATTTTTCATAGCTATATGCTTTCACAGGCGGAACAACGCGTTCACCGACAAAAGAACAGACACAACAAAGCCAAACGACCATGCTCATTATTGATGGAAAAAAGGTCTCTCTCGACCTGAAAGAGGAACTGAAAACCGGAGTTGAAACCTACAGAAAAGCTACCGGCAAGGTACCAGGCTTGACCGTCATTATTGTCGGCCATGATCCTGCCTCGCAGGTTTATGTACGCAATAAAGCCAAAACATGCAAAGAGATCGGCATGTTTTCGACCGTAATTGAAATGCCCTCCGACACAACCCAGGCTGAACTGCTTGAAAAGATTCAGGAGTTGAACAATGATCCGGCGGTTCACGGCATTCTGGTTCAGCAGCCGCTGCCGAAACAGATTGACGAATTTGCCGTTACGATCGCCATTGACCCGGCCAAGGATGTTGACGGATTTCACCCTGAAAACCTCGGCCGCCTTGTCATGGGAGAGCTTGACAAATGTTTTGTCAGCTGTACCCCCTATGGAATCCTTGAACTGCTCGGACGTTACAATATTGAAACCAAAGGAAAACACTGTGTGGTAGTCGGACGCAGCAATATTGTCGGAAAACCGATGGCAAATCTCATGCTGCAGAAAAGCGATGCAACAAACTGCACCGTCACCATCTGCCACTCCGCCACAAAAAATATTCCCCACTACACCCTTCAGGCTGATATTCTCATCGCGGCTATCGGCAAAGCAGGATTTATCACGGCTGATATGGTTAAACCTGGCGCAGTGGTCATAGACGTCGGTATCAACCGCATCGAAGACCCTGCGACCAGGAGCGGTTACCGTCTGGTCGGTGATGTTGATTTTGAGGGCGTTTCTGCCATTGCTTCCGCCATGACCCCTGTTCCCGGAGGAGTCGGCCCCATGACCATAGCCATGCTGCTGAAAAATACCCTCCACTCCTTCCAGCGTATCAACGGCCTCTGACAATCCATGGCCAGAACAGCAACCAGATACGTCTGCTCAAACTGCGGCGCCGTTTCGCTGAAATATCAGGGGAAATGTTTTGAATGCCAGAGCTGGGGAACCCTCCAGGAGACCCGCCTTGAACCGGCAGAGAAAACCCGTCGGGAAAGTTCCTCCGGCGGGTTGCCGGTTTTGCAGAATCTCCATGACGCAAACGCTTCAGAGTTCCGCCGCACCCTGACCGGTATCGGAGAGCTTGACCGGGTGCTCGGAGGAGGACTCATGCAGGCCTCTGCTGTGCTTGTCGGGGGTGAGCCGGGAATCGGAAAATCAACCCTCATGCTGCAGCTTGCCCCGCGCCTTGCTCCGGCAAAAGTACTCTATATTTCCGGCGAAGAGTCACCGAACCAGATTCGCGAACGGGCCGAACGGCTCTCTATCCGGGCGGAAAACCTCTGGCTTATCCCGGAAGTGAACCTTGAGCGGATTCTTGAGATCATTGAGCGGGAAAAACCGGCTCTGGTCATTATCGACTCCATCCAGACCATATACTCAGGCGAATACCAGAGCTCTGCGGGCACCATAACCCAGATCAGGGAGTGCGCAGCAATGCTGATCCGGGCAGCAAAACAGCAGAATGTCATCCTCATGATTATCGGCCATATCACCAAAGAGGGTGCGCTTGCCGGGCCGAAAGCGCTTGAACATATGGTTGATACAGTTCTTCAGTTTGAAGGGGAAGGTTACCAGCGTTACCGGATTGTCCGGTCGGTAAAAAACCGGTTCGGCTCAACAAACGAAATCGGCGTCTTCCGCATGGATGAGAGCGGTCTTGAGGAGGTCAGCAACCCCTCCGAGTTCTTTATTTCCGGCCGTCGGGCCGATGTGCCCGGAAATGCTGTCCTTGCCGCTATTGAAGGCTCAAGGGCCCTTCTTGTTGAGGTGCAGGCCCTTGTGACCAAAAGCAACTACTCCATGCCCCAGCGCATCAGTACGGGTTTTGATTTGAAACGGATGTCGATTATCCTCGCTGTGCTTGAAAAAAGATTGAGCATCGAAACATGGGGTCAGGATGTCTTTGTTAAAATTGCCGGAGGTCTCAAGCTCGCTGAACCGGCGGCAGATCTCGCTATTGCTGCCGCTGTTGCCTCCGGGCTCATGAACCGTCCGGTCGATCCTGCAACGGTTTGCTGCGGCGAGATCGGTCTTGCCGGAGAGCTTCGGGCTATCAGCGACAGTGAGCGGCGCATCAGGGAGGCCGCTCACCTCGGCTTCAAACGTATCGTGCTGCCCGAAGCAAACACCCGTGAACTGAAACCATCACTCCGGAAACTGCCGATCACCATCTCGGGATGCACCACACTTCATGAGGCGCTCGACAGACTCGACATCTGAAGTGCCTCCGTATTATTGCCAACAGTCCGGAGTTTCGTACATTTGACTCTGAACCGGGCGATGAACATAACTTTTGACACCTGCTGTTATGAGTATACTTTTACAATGGCTGATCAATGCCCTGGCGGTCTACGCTACCGCGCATCTGCTTGAAGGCATTCACATCAAAAGCTTCGGGGCGGCGATTCTTGTAGCCCTTGTTCTCGGCCTTGTCAACGCTCTGTTGAGACCGGTGCTGGTCTTTTTCTCAATCCCCTTTATCATTCTCTCGCTGGGGCTTTTTCTGCTCGTCATCAACGCCCTGCTGCTCCAGCTCTCCGCCTCAATTGTCGGCGGATTTACCATTGACAGCTTCTGGTGGGCAATTGGCGGATCGGTGGTGATCAGCCTGATCTCCTGGATCCTCAGCTCTCTTTTGAATCTGTGACTGCCCCGAAAAACCATAGTTACCACACAACGTTTCAGTTATTACCTATGCAGGGAGAAGTTCAGGCCATTGTCTTGCAGAAAGCCAACAAAATGAAACTCCAGAACGCCCCGTACCTTGCCGATCAGCCAGGTGATGTTCTGATAAAAACCATTGCAAGCACCATAACACCGGGATATGACCGGCTGCTTTTGACCAATAAGCCGGTTACAAGCAGAGTCTTCACCTACCCGATCATGCCCGGCAGCGAGTCCATCGGTCAGGTGATCAATACCGGACCCGGTGTAAGCGACCTCAAGCCCGGTGATTTTGTCTATGCCTTCAAGGGTGACCGCTGGAGAGGAATTGAGCCCTACGCCGGTTGTCATGCGGAAATGATTCCCACTTCCCGCAGCAATGTTTTTGCACTTGGCCGCCAGCCCATTCACCGCGATCTGCTCATCGGCGTTCTCGGCTATGTCATCAGTGCCATTGAAAAAGTAGAACTCGCCCACTCATCGAGAATACTTCTGCTCGGTCTTGGATCCGTAGGGCTTATGGTTTCCGAGTATCTGAATTTTCTCGGTTTTCACCATTTCGATGCCGTTGAAACCTTCAGTATCAGAGGACAGCTCTCCCATGCCGAAAATATCGCGCTCGATATCAGTGACTTCACCACCGAGTTCAACAACCGCTATGATCTCATTATTGAAACCACCGGCAGGGTGCTCCTGATTGAAAAAGCGATGCGTCTGCTGAAACAGCAGGGAAAAATACTCCTGATGGGTAATTATGAGGTCATGGCCTACGATTACCGTCTTATCTGTCATAAGGAACCCGTTATCATCTCTTCCGGCATAACCACATTCAACCAGATATCGTCAGCTGCCGCAGTGCTTGAAGGGGGCAGAATTGATGGCGAAAAGTTTTTTACCGATGTTTTTCCGGTCTCCCAGTTCGAACTGGCCTACCGCAGGGCGCTTGACAGCAAGGAGTCCGTCAAAACCGTTCTGAGCTGGGTATAACCACTGAATATCACCAGAGATTATGGGTGTGGCAATCCGGTTAAACGGAGTAACAAAAAAGTTCGGCACCTTTGCCGCAAACAACAACATCTCTCTTGCTGTCGAGGAGGGCACCATTCACGCCCTCGTCGGTGAAAACGGCGCAGGAAAGAGCACCCTGACCAACATCATCTACGGCATGCTGCGTCCCACATCGGGCGAGATTGCTATCAAGGGAAACGCAGTCAGATTCTCCTCTCCCCGCGAAGCAATTAATGCCGGCATCGGAATGGTTCACCAGCACTTTATGCTGATACCGGAACTGACGGTAGCCGAAAACATCATGCTCGGCAATGAAGAGTGCCGACTCTTCAGTCGCATTCCTCTGAAGAGGATCAGAGCACAAATCGAGAAAGATGCTGAAGCTTTCGGGCTTGGCATAAACCCTGACGAGAAGGTTGCGCAGCTCAGTGTCGGCCGACAGCAGCGGGTTGAAATCCTCAAACTGCTCTTCCGCAATGCCTCCATCATGATCTTCGATGAACCGACAGCAGTGCTCACTCCATCGGAAACAGAGCAGTTTTTCACGACACTCCGCTCAATGCGCGACAAGGGAAAAACCATACTGCTCATTACCCATAAGCTCGATGAAGTGCTTGCCGTCGCCGACACCGTAAGCGTAATGCGAAAAGGAGAGCTCATCGGCACCCTCAAGGCTGCCTCGGCAACAAAACCGGAACTGGCAAGAATGATGGTGGGCCGAAGCGTGCTCCTCAAGGTCGATAATCCTCCCTCACAATCGGGCAAAACCCTGCTCTCACTAAGAAATCTCGGATTCATCACCCCGAAAGGTGAAACAATGCTTGATCATCTCTCGCTTGACCTGTCGGCCGGTGAAATCTACGCTATCGCCGGAGTAGAAGGCAATGGTCAGCGTGAACTGCTGCAGGTAATCCGGGGTCTTGCTCCGGCAGGCAGCACACTATCCGGCGAAGCAACGCTCAGGGGATGCTCGCTGATTGGAAAAACCCCTCGGGAAATAACCCGCATGGGGGTTTCCCATATTCCTGAAAACCGCCTGAGAGAGGGGATCATTCTTGACTATCCAGTCTCTTCCAACCTGATCTTCGGACGCCATCAGGAGCGATCCTTTCACAAAGGTGCGGGGTTTGATGATGCAGCAATAAAAAGCCACAACCGGATGATGATAAAGGAGTATGATATCCGGTGCAGCTCCCCGGAGCTCCAGCCCATCAGCGCACTCTCGGGAGGCAACCAGCAGAAGGTCGTTGTGGCAAGGGAGTTCAATCGCCCCGGAATATCGCTCCTGATACTTGCCCACCCTACACGCGGCGTTGATATCGGAGCTATTGAAATGATCCATAAAAAGATCATAGATGCCCGCATGCAAGGAGTGGCAATCCTCTTGCTCTCATCCGAACTGGAAGAGATCGTTGCACTTGCAACACGGGTCGGGTGTCTCTTCAAGGGATCAATCCGCCACGAATTCAGCCGGGATGAAGTCGCATTAAAACGGGCAGATGAGCATGAGTTCATCAAAGAGATCGGCCTTCATATCACCTGATACATCTCCGATTATGACAAAAAAGACCGGACAGCTTGTCACTCCCGCTCTCGCCATTCTTTCAGCTCTCCTCATCAGCACCCTCTTCATTAGGTTGAGCGGTCAGGATCCTACCATGATTTTCAGCAAAATGGTGCGCTCCACGATCGGCTCTTCATACGGCACCGGGCAGGTAGTGTTCAGATTGACAACGCTCATCCTCTCAGGGCTTGCGGTCGCTATTCCATTCAAGTTGCGCCTGTTCAACATCGGTGCTGAAGGCCAGCTTCTGATGGGCGCATTTGCTGCGGCAATAACCGGATCACTCATTCCGGAAACACTCTCTCCCGCTCTTGCCATTGCACTCTGTATCCTTTCGGCGATGGCTGCCGGAGGCTGCTGGGGGCTCCTTGCCGGAGTGCTCAAAATGCAGTTCGGTGTCAATGAGGTCATCGCAACCATTATGCTTAATTTTATCGCCCAGGGCATAACTGGATACCTGCTGACCTGGCATTTCGCACTCCCCTCCACGGTTCATACTGCACCGATACGTTCTGCTTCCGGCATTCCTTCAATTGAGAGCCTTACCGGCTGGTTTGCCAACTCACCGGCAAACCTCTCTTTGCTCTTCTCCATTGCGGCTGCACTGCTCTTTCAGATCATCCTTTTCAGAACACGGTTCGGCTATGAGATGCGTGCTGCCGGTCTTCAGCCGGAAGCCGCACGGCATGCAGGAATCAATGCCGGCATGCATACACTCATTGCAATGGGCACAGGAGGCGCTGTAGCCGGGCTTGGCGCTGCGAATATCATCCTTGGCTACAAACATTACTATGAAAGCGGAATGACCGGAGGGATCGGATTTACCGGCATTGCCGTAGCACTTCTTGCAGGAGCAAACCCTGTATGGATAATCTGCACAGCACTCTTTTTCAGTTCTCTTGAATATGGCGGGCTAACGGTCAATGCCTGGGTACCGAAGGATATCTTCATGATCATCGAGGCTATGACCATTCTGCTTGTCATCTCCTTCAGCGCACTCGAAAAACAGTTCCTGAACAGATAAACAGCAAAGCTTGCCGGATTTTTGCACAGAAAAGAGATGGGGAGATAAAAATTTTCTTGTAAACCACCCGGTAACAGGAATATTTTTTATCTTTATTCAATAAAGATGGGATCACGGTGAACCATATAATAAAGGAGACGAAAACAATGGCAAAAAAAATCGTTGAAAAAGAGGGAACAGAGAAAGCTCCGGCTAAAAAACCCGCAGGAGCAAAAAAGGCGCCTTCTGCCACTGCAAAAAAACCCGGAAAAGCAGCAGCGGGCCTTTCGCAGGAACAACGCGAGGAGCAGGTACGACTTGCGGCTTACTATCGGTGGGAACAAAAAGGAAAACAGCACGGTTCCCATAACGATGACTGGTTCGAAGCTGAAGATTCGCTTACGGACTGAGAACAACCATTTTTGCATGATTGAAACAAAAAGGCCATTCCTGAAGAGTGGCCTTTTTTATACTGCGAGCAGATAACTTCTATGCTAAAAAATATTTTCGACTCCCTCTCCCTTCTCTTCGCCGGTATCTGGCTGGTGATCCGCATCATCCTGGAGTACTTCGGCTTCATCAGCGACGGAAATGACCGGACAACCGGCATCAAGGATCTTCGCGATGAGTATAAAAAAGCAAACTACAAATAACACTCCTCTTCCGGCTGTACCCAACAATAGGCATCCAAACCTATATGGAATAATCAACAGCCGGCACTGCTCTTGATTGTCGTGATCGCCCCCTATTCTGCTGTGACCACCGTCAGCTCAACCTGCTGACCGGGTGCAACATAGGAACCGACCGCCGGCTTCTGGCTGATGACGGTATTGGGTACAAGAATGGCAGAATATTCGGTAATGATTTTTCCTGAATTAAGACCCGCTTCGGTGATAACCTGGCTTGCCTGCGACAGGGACATTCCAAGCACATCGGGAACAACAACCTTTCTCAGGCCTTCAGAAGACTCCTGATATCTGCCGATGATAAGAGAGAGCGCCGTGCCGGAACTCACCACCGTCTGCGGGGGAACGGACTGACTGAGTACCTTTCCATCATCTTCCGGATTGGTTACGGGACTCATCTGAACGCCTTCAAGTGTCAGCTCCATACGGGCGGCAGCCTGACGGGCATCGAATTCAGGACGCCCCTGAAAATCAGGCATCGGAAAGGTAGGTTTGTCTCGCCGGTTGAGTACCAGATAGACATTGCGTCCAGGCTTTACTTCAAGTCCGGCTTCCGGCATCTGGGAAATCACAACATTGGAATCAATGCCGCTGAGATATTTGACATAGTAGCTTTTCTTTGCCTCAAACCCTGCATGCCGAAGTTTTCGCACGGCATCCTCATAGGGCATTTCCGTAACATCAGGAACAACCCGAACGCTCCCCTGTGAAACATAAAATGGCATTATCAGTTTGTCGAATATCCCGATAACCCCTAAAACCAGTAAAATGACTACCCCGACTTTTTTCTTCATCTCGCTATTAACGGTTATTTCTCTTCATTTTCAATCATCACTGTTCATCGACACAGGGGACATACTAATTATCTCTTTTCATAACAAAATCCACAAGCTGCAACAGAGAGTGTTTGGCCGTACTCTCAGGAAAATGGGCGATGGAGGAAACTGCATTTGCGGCTAACCCTTCTGCCACTTCTGCCGCATAAACAAGACCGCCTTTATTTTTTACAAATGCCACAACATCACCGCTTCTTGATGCCCGTTTACCGGCACTTTTCAGAATGGAGCGGATGCCCTTCTGTTCTGACTCGGAAGCGTGGGAGAGGGCATAAATAAGCGGAAGGGTAATTTTCTTGTCTTTGATATCAATACCCATCTCCTTACCGGTTTTTTTGGAATCCCCCGTATAGTCGAGCAGATCATCCCGGATCTGAAAGGCAAGCCCGAGATACTCTCCATAACTTTTCAGCGAAGCAATAGCGCTCTCATCAGTTGTCGAACTCATGGCTCCCATAGCACAGGCTGATGAGATGAGAGAGGCCGTCTTGTCGGAAATCACACTCAGATAATCCTCTTCAGAAATATCCAGACTGCGGGTTTTCTGAATCTGAAGAATCTCCCCTTCACTCATACGGCGAACAGCTTCCGAAACCATATGCAGAAAACCATAATCCTTGTGTTCAAGAGAGTAGAGGAGACCCCGGGAGAGAAGATAATCACCGATAAGTACGGATATCTTGTTTTTCCACAGGGCATTGATTGAAGCCAGACCTCGCCGCATCTCGGCACCATCAACCACATCATCATGAATAAGGGTGGCCGAATGAAGCAGTTCGACCATAATTGCCGCCCGATAGCTCGACTCATTTACCCCGCCGCAGAGCTGTGCCGAAAGAAGAACAAGTGCCGGACGAATCTGCTTTCCCTGCTGTTTGAGAACATAGCGGGTTACCTTGTCAACCAGCGTATTCTGGGCATAGAGCACCGTTTTATAACGCTGCTGAAAAATCTCAATTTCATCGTTTACCGATGCCGTGACATCCTTGATATTCACCAGATCCCCGGAAATTTATCGTGACAAGCTCCCCAGATTGGAAGCTCCTGAAAACATTGAACAGGCTTGCTGTGTTACATAAAAAGCCGTAAACACTTTTCTTTCGTGAAATTAAAAGAATCTTCCACCACAAAAAAATGATTCCTGTCAAAAAAAAGAGAGGCTGTAACTGCTGCATCACTGTTATGAAGGGAAGATACGTAACGATGGGGTAACCCTGAAATTCTATCTGGCTGACCGTGCATCAATAACAGCACCTGTTGAGTAAAAAAAGCGTCATGGCAACAGCAATAAACATTTTCTTTGCTGCAAACATCTTTGTTGCTATGTTTTGATGCATCCGCACGAAACATCTCTACATGTTCACGCATAAATAAAATTATGAGCGAGGAAAAAGATACCACACAATCACCGGCAGCGCAGGAAAAAGGAGAAGAGAGCAGAACCGATGAAAATTCCGGGTTCATGAATCCCTATCCCCATGCTGTGGAGGAGTCCGGTGCTACCGATGAAGGTGAGCGGGAAAACGAAGAGGCTCCGGAGCGTGCGGAAGACGCTGTGCAGCATGATTCGGGCGCGGAAGGCGAACTCAATGTAATCGGCCATCTTGAGGAGATCCGGGCCCGGCTGATCAAGTCCGGGCTTGCCCTGCTCATCATTACCGCACTCTGCAGCATCAAGGCCGATTTTCTGGTAAACGATGTGCTGATCGGGCCATTGACAAGAAGCAGCAAAACCCTTGTGCTTCAAAACCTGATCCCCTACGGGCAGATATCGCTCTATCTGCAGGTCGTCTTTTTTTCAGGATTCATCATCTCGTTCCCCTTTATAGCCTGGCAGATCTGGCAATTTGTTGCGCCCGGCCTGCACGAAAACGAACGCAAGGCAGGCAGATTCTCCATACTCTTTATCTCCCTCTCCTTTTTTACCGGTATCGCGTTCGGCTATTTTGTCTTTCTCCCTGTTACCCTGCAGTTCTTTGCGGGGTTCGGAACACCCCTGATCAAAAACAACATCTCCGTTCAGGATTATGTCAGTTTTGTGATTGGCGCACTCCTGACCGCCGGACTGGTTTTTGAACTCCCCTTCATCTCCTATGTCCTCTCAAAAATCGGACTCCTCACCCCGGCCTTCATGCGTTTTTACCGCAAGCATGCCATTGTGGTCCTGCTGGTTGTGGCCGCCGTGGTAACACCCTCAACCGACGTTGTCACCCAGCTTGTCATCGGCCTTCCGATGATTTTGCTCTATGAGGTGAGTATCCTTATTTCCGCACAGGTCAACCGCAAGAGAAACGAACTGCTGCTATGACAGGCCATAGAGACCCATACCCCCGCATGATCGAAGTAACGTTGTCGGGCAAAACGCTCAGGGGAAACCCTCTGGGGGATCCCTGCTCACGCAGGATTCCGGTCTATCTGCCGCCTTCATACAACGATAAAAAACGATTTCCCGTCATCTACCTCCTTGCGGGATTTGCCTCAACCGGTCAAAGCTTCATGAACTACAGTTTCGGCCGTCAAACGGTGCCGGAAATGGCCAATGCACTTATAACCGGCGGGAAAATGGCGGAGTGCATTATTGTCATGCCGGACTGCATGACCCGTTACGGAGGCTCCCAGTATGTCAATTCAGTAGCTACCGGCCGGTACGAAAGCTATCTGGTTGAAGAGGTTATCTCTACTATTGACAACACCCTCTGCACCCTTTCAGAGAGAAAGCACCGTGCCGTTGCAGGAAAATCATCCGGAGGGTTCGGCGCGCTCCGCCTGGCTATGAGGCATCCGGAGCGGTTTGCCGCGGCGGCATGCCACAGCGGCGACATGGGATTCGAACTCTGCTATAAACCGAATTTCCCGGCGGCAGCAAGAGTGCTGGAACAATACCGGGGCAGTATAGCGGACTTTCTGCTCTCCTATGAAAGTGCTCTAAAAAAAAACCAGCGGGAGTTTACCCTGCTTGATATCATCGGCATGGCTGCCGCCTACTCTCCTGATGCTTCCAAAGAGGCTCCGGGAAATATCCGGCTTCCCTTTAACCCCCATACCTGTGAGCCCATTGAGGATGTGTGGCAGGAGTGGCTTGCTTTTGATCCTGTAGAGATGATCGAGCGTGAGGAGTATCGTGCAGCACTGCGTTCACTCAACACTCTTTTTCTTGACTGCGGAACGCTTGACGAGTACAATCTTCAGTTTGGTCACCGAATCTTTTCTGCCAAAGCAACTGCATACGCCATAAACCATCACTATGAGGAGTTTAGGGATTCACACAGCAACACCTCGTACCGCTACGCCGTATCACTCCCCCTGCTCGCAGCGTCGATTGCCGACTGAAGCTGCAAGAGTGAGCAGTTTCTGAAAAACTCTTTCGGTCTCTTTTTTCAGCTCCTCCCTGGAGCCGTTGTTCCGGATCACATAATCAGCCTTCTCGGTCAGCTTCTCCTGCGGCCACTGCATGGCAATACGCTGCATGATCTCCTCACGGGTTCCCATCCCTTTCTCAACGGCGCGCAGAATACGGCGATCCATATCGGAGGCCACAACCACAACGACATCAACATCCCGGTTGCCGCCCGTTTCAAAAAGAATTGCGGCCTCCTTGACCATAATCCTCGCACCCTGCTCTTCCGCTTCAAGCAGAGCCTTTCTGAACTCCCGGTAGACCCTCGGGTGTATAAGGCAGTTAAGCGCTTCAAGTTTTTCGGGAGAGGAGAACACAACCGAAGCAACTGCTTTCCGGTCAAGAGCAAGCGCTCCCCCGGCATCATGCCGATAGACTGCATCACCGAAGAGCTCCCGCATCCCCTTGATGACCGCGGAATCGGAGAGCTGCAGCTCCTTTGCCACGCGGTCAGACTCGAAAAGAGCACAGCCCGATTCAGACAGATAGCTGCAGACTGTTGACTTTCCGCAGCCGAGCCCGCCGGTTACACCGACAACCAGAGGTTTATGGCTGCTCATTGTGCGGAATCTGTTTTTTTACGGATATTCTCCCTTACCTGAAGAAGGACCAGCCGCCAAAGATCGGGATTGCGGCTGTAGGTTTGCGTCTTGAAGGTAAAGCGTTCACGACTGAGTGTATGGCGCACGAGCAGCGTGTCAAGCTGAGCAGGATCAAGAAGGGCTGAAACGATCACATCATCGCCTGCCGGTATGCCTGACTGAAGAAGATAGTCGCTGTAGAAGCCGGCAAAACGAATATCATCCATATCAAGCTTTGAAACTTTTTTTTCACTGCACCCAAAAAGGGCAGAACTGAAAATCAGGCAAAGAGTACATACCGAAAATCCCTGTCGCAACGTCATTTGCCTGCAACTCCTTTATTGATATTTTCTTAGGATAAATGAGAAGAATCAGGAATTTTTCGTTTTCAAGAAACTAAATCCCCAAATAGTAAGTTTAAACATTTTTAATCATACCTCGCCTTCTTTTAATATCAAAATAACAACCAATTATGGCATATCAGCAACCACCCCTTCCGTTCGCAGAAAACGCACTTGAGCCTTATATTTCCGCCAAAACTCTCGGTTTTCACTACGGGAAACACCATGCCGCATATATCACGAACTACAACAATCTCGTTGCCAACTCGAACCTGGACGCACTGAGCCTTGAAGAGGCAATCGCCATTGCAGCAGCAGACCCGCAGAAAATCGGCATTTTCAATAATGGCGCCCAGGCGTGGAACCACACCTTCTACTGGAAAAGCCTCACACCAAACGGCGGCGGCCTGCCAACAGGAGAACTTGCCGCTAAAATCACAGAGGATTTCGGCAGTTTCGACAAGTTCAAGGAAGAGCTGAAAAATGCCGCTGCAACCCAGTTCGGCAGCGGTTGGGCCTGGCTTGTACTTGATGGCAGCACCCTGAAAGTGGTCAAAACCGGTAATGCCCAGACCCCGCTGACCAGCGGTCAGAAGCCGATCCTGACGATTGATGTCTGGGAGCATGCCTACTATCTTGATTTCCAGAACCGCCGGCCGGATTATGTAGCCTCGGTTATCGACAACCTCCTCAACTGGGAGTTTGCCGCCGCCAACTACAAGGCCGCAAAGTAAGGTCAGCGAGTGGGCTTGTTATAAATTGTTAGATAAAATCAATCTATAACTTCCGGTTTTTCATACGTTGAAAAGGGCGCCTCCAAGGGAGCCCTTTTCTGTTTTTAACGGATGCAATGATCAGAAGCACCGTTCAAAATCGTACACCATTACATCCACGGCAACGCCTTGGCCTCATCCAGATTAATCACCCGTGCCCTCTTCGGCATCGAAAACGTGGCAGAAAGAGTCCCCTTGTTAAATGAGCGCTCATCGTAGGAGATCACCAGCTGATGCTCTCCTTTAATGCCGGAACCGCTGTTGTAGAGGAGCATATCAATCTCTTTTGGCACAAGCGTACGCTGCGCGGCAATAGTGAGGGTTTCGTAATTTCTGAAATGCACTTCGGTAGTCGTCACTCCCTCCCTGTTTTTCAGCAGGAGGGCGCTGAGCGTTCTGGTCACCGGATCAATAACAATCTCCTTGCTCCCCGTCAGACTCTCTACCGTAAACATCAGATTTCCCGCCCCTTTTTTAACCGATCTGATGGCACTCACCGGCTCTGAAATCTTAACAAGCCCGAGCAGAGACTCCGAGAGCAACCGGTAGCCGGAATTCACGCCGAGCATTTTCTCAAGATTCTCATCGTTGTTGCTGCCGACAAAAAGCAGGTTGTTGATCAGATCATGGACATAGAGTGAATCACGGCTGAAAAACATGTCGGCGACCGGCCACCCGAGCAGACCCGCACTGACGATCATACGAGCCTCGGCTCCACGATTGAGCCGGATATTGCAGAAAACCCGCTTCTGCCGTGTAGGTGTTTTTATCCAGACATCGGCATAACCGTCAAGAGAAACAACCGCCGGTGAAGCTGAAGCCACTTCACGATAGAGATCACTATACTCGGCAATCATTGCAATCTGTTCTGCAGGCAGCTCCTGGCGCCCCACACTCCTGAATTCAGAACATCCCGCGCCAAAAACAAGCAGGCATAACACCCATACCATCAATCCGATCCTCTTCATAACACACACTTTTATTTAATCATCCACACTTCACCGAACGCTCT
Organism: Chlorobium sp. KB01; assembly: GCF_001975465.1. Taxonomy (NCBI): domain Bacteria; kingdom Pseudomonadati; phylum Chlorobiota; class Chlorobiia; order Chlorobiales; family Chlorobiaceae; genus Chlorobium; species Chlorobium sp. KB01. The sequence continues at coordinate 53,285 of NZ_MPJE01000027.1, read as the reverse complement.
CATCATCACTTTTATCCTGAGCCGATTTATTTCCTTTGAGATTGATCTCTTTTACAGCACATTGCAATCAGTCGCAAAGAGCACCGCATTGAACGCGCCCGAGTCAATATTTCATGTATCGGGAAACCGATACCGTTGCATTGATATTGAATTTTCATAGTAATGTACAATGCAGCACTATCAAAACCACTACCCATTTTCCATCCCATGTACGCACTATACCTGAAACCGAAAGAACATCACCGCATCCAGAAAGGCCATCTCTGGGTGTTCAGCAATGAACTTGCCAATGTTCCCCGTGATATAGCCGCCGGTGAAACCGTACAACTCTTTACCCACGACAAAAAATTCATGGGCACCGGTTTTTATAACCCGCACTCCCTGATCGCTTTCAGGCTCCTCACCCGCAAGGATGAACAGCCCGACAAGGATTTTTTCCTTAAACGATTCCTTGAAGCGCTCAAGCTTCGCGAAAAAACCTACTCACCGGAAGAGACCAACGCCTACAGGCTTGTACATGGAGAGTCGGACGGTCTTCCGGGTCTGATTGTAGACCGCTTCAACCAGGCAATCGTCCTTCAGGCATTTTCCGCCGGTATGGATGTGCATCTGCCGCTTATTACCAAGGTACTGCAGGAGCTTTTCAAACCTGAAGTTATCGTTGTTCGCAACGAATCCATCCTCAGGGAGCTCGAAGGCATTCCTCTCTACAAGGATGTTGTCATGGGTAACCGCAAGGCAACAAAACAGACCATATATGACGCAGGCATCTCCTATGATGTTGATGTGTTCGAAGGGCAGAAAACCGGATTCTTCCTTGACCAGCGCGAAAACCGCAGAGTTATCCGGAAGTTTGCCAAAGATGCCGAAGTGCTTGATGTCTTCACCAATGACGGAGGATTTGCCCTCAACGCACTCTACTGCGGTGCAAAATCGGCCATTCTCGTTGATGCCTCCCAGGAGGCGCTGCAACGTGCCGAGCATAACGCAAAACTGAACAATTTCAGTGAGTACAGCCTTGTTGCCGCCGATGCCTTTGATATGCTGGAACAGATGGGTGAGGCCAAAGAGTCGTTTGACCTTGTTATTCTTGACCCTCCGAGCTTCACCAAGAGCCGCAAAAACCTGCCCGGCGCACTGAAAGGATACAAGAGGCTCAACAAGCTCGGCATGCAGCTCGTAAAAAACGGAGGATTTCTTGCCACCGCCTCATGCAGCCACCATGTCTCCGAAGAGGATTTCCTGCAAACCATCCACCAGGCTGCTCTGGCAGCAGGGTGCCAGCTCAGGCTGATCTACAAAAATTCACAACCCTTCGATCATCCGGTGCTGCTCTCGATGCCGGAAACCAGCTACCTCAAGTTTGCCTGCTTCTACCTGACGCGCTGACCAACTCCCCTACCGGAAAGCCTTTACCAGCTCATAGACCTCCTGCCATGTTTCAGCCCTCGGGCCCGCAACATGGCGGTTGGTGCTGTTGGCAAAGCAGATAGTGTAGAGCCCCTTCTCCCGGAGCTGCAGGATATTATCAGCGGTATCCTCGACATAGATATCCGCCCCGACCTGCTCCTTCTCCTTCATGAAACAGAGATCCCAGTAGGGAATGCCGTTGCTGTCTAGCCACTCGACGGTCTGCTGGACGGCGGAAGCGTGGAAATAGTGGATAAAGAGGCGGTGCGTGATGATGCGGATACGGTAGCCATCATCGGAGAGCAGACGCAGATACTTGCGGGCTCCGGGAATCATCGGCATGGTTTTAAAGAGCTCCCGCTGGGTGACGGCAAAGCGGTGGAGGCTCTCATACTGGCTTTTACCGGTCACACCCCACTCTGAAAGACCGTAGGAGACCTCCCTCGGCAAACCATCAAGCGGACACTCGAACCACTCGGAAGCAATTTCGCGCATCCGGTCATAAAAATCTGCACAAACCCCGTCCAGATCAACACCAATAACTGTTTTCGGCTTCTCCATCATCATCTCATGGTAAGGTGAAGGAATTCAGACTCTACAATTAAGCTCCGGAGGAGCGACATATCGGTAGACCGACGCGAGTCGGAAAGAGGATTTCGAGCACCGCCCAACAAACTGATCGAATCGTGCAACAAATTTATAAGTGCTATCGGGCGTCACTATAAATTGTCGTGAGCGGTTTGAGTACGAGGCGGACGGAGCACAAAAACCGGAATGTACACAGGAGTACATGAGGATTTCGAGCACCGACCAACGATGTAATCGAATCGCGTAACAAATTTATAGCTACGCCCTAAAATGAGCGGTCAAATAATTTCCTGTACTTCCTCGTCACCTCATCATCCTCTCCGAGGTAGCGGAAAATAGCAATACAGGCCTTGCGTGATCCATCGTCATCGTACGAGCGGTTCTGCACAATCACCTCGATAAAGCCGGCAAGTGCCGCATCAAAATGCTGCTGCTTCAGCTCTTCAACAGCCGCAAAATAGTCATCACGAACACCGTCATCAGGAAGGTTGTCCTTACTGATCATACAGAGCCGGGCAAGCACCCTGACGGTCTCTGCCAGAGCGGCATACTGCGGCTCACTCTCAAGCGAAGCACTCAGGCGAAGCGCCTCCTCGGGGTGCACAAAGAGCCGAAGCCTTACGAGCAGTGCTCTTGCCAGAAGATTATCCGCCTCCTTGTGCAGCACCCCCTCAAGGAGCGAAACTGCCATGGCAGGTTTCCCCTGCTCTACCAGTTCGGCGGCAAGGGTAATCTCTTTTTCGTAAAGACCCGGCAGTGCCTGTTTCAGCCACTCCCTGATCCGCTGTTCCGGAATGGCTCCCGAAAACTCGCCGGTCATCTCGCCCTTGATAAAAAGCTGGACTGTGGGAATCCCCCTGACGTGGCAGGTTGAAGCGATATCGGGATGGTCATCCGTATTGATCCTGACCAGCTTCCATCGCCCCTCACTCTCCAGGGCAAGCTTCTCAAGCACCGGAGTCAGCATATGACAAGGCGCACAAACCTCTGCCCAGAAATCAACCAGAACCGGAATATCATGACTCTGTTCAATCACATCGCACTGAAAATCAAAAGGCTGCTGAGCATTCATATCGGTCATAAACTATAAGTGGAAAAGGGTTCTGTCCGGTCACAACGAAAAACAACATGTTTAAGCACTCCGGCGATGCTCTCTTCGACGGCAAAAGCGCGTTCAAACCGCTGAAGTCTGGTGAGGCTGTTCGGCACCACCACACAGGCAATACCAGCCGCATGGGCAGACGCAAAGCCCCTCAGCGAATCCTCGACAGCCAGAGCCTCTCCGGGTGCAACCCCGAGCGCATCAAGAGCCAGGAGATAGGGTTCCGGATGGGGTTTTGGATGCTCCACCTCATCCTCGGTTACAATCACTTCAAAAAAGTCCAGCAGACCGCTTTCGCGGTGCATCATATAGATCTGGTCACGCGGGCTGCCCGTCACCATGGCAAGCTTTACCCTTCCGGTCAACGCCTGAAGGGTTTCAAGTACATCCGGCCTTACCGGTATATCCTTTCCGATCAGCTCCCGGTACTCCCGGTTGCGCCTCTCGATCAGTGGCCCGACAAGAGCATGATCCATTCCAAGGTCGGCAGCAATCTCGAAACTTCTCTTGGCGTTGCCAAGGTACTCCTCAGCCCAGTACTCTTCAGTCAACGCAATACCGTAACCGGCAAAATGAGTACGCGTCAGCTCAAAAAAAACCGATTCGGTGTCAAGCAGAAGCCCGTCATTGTCAAATAAAAGCGCGTCAATCATAAGGTCAGCACTTCCCGCTATTTCGAAAGTTCAACAGTAGCAATTCGTATGTATGAAGAGGCTTCATCAAGTATTTTAAGAGCCTGGCGGATTTCATAATCATCATCCACATAATCCTTTGCCCGGTTCAACCTCTTCTTTGCATCCTCAATGGCATCAGATGCCAACTGTAGATTTGAGCTGATGGACATGGCACTCTCCCTGTTTGGTTATTCTGTATTGCAATACGTACCGTAATGTAGCACCAAATGCTCAAAAGTGGTAACGAAGCTAAAAGTAAAACAACCATTTCAGAGTAATCTGCAAGCTCGCACGTTCTCTTTTCTCCCTGAATGTGAAGAACCAATGCATTTACGCCAGAATTCCCGTATTTTGCAAAAAAACTGTACAGACAATAATTACAGGCACCCATGTAATACATCATGTACGAACCCCACCATACCAGACCCATCCCCTCCGCCCGGTTTGCACTCAGGATCATGCTGCATGGAGCGGTTGCTCTCTGCATTGTCGTCTTTTCACTTCTTATCGGTATTGCAGGATACATGGCAACCGAACAGATGGGGCTGCTCGACGCATTTCTGAACTCATCAATGCTGCTTGGAGGAATGGGGCCGATAAAAACCGAGGGACTCTCTCCTGAAGGAAAGCTCTTCGCCGGTTGCTACGCACTCTATGCCGGGCTGGTCTTTATCGCCGTGATGAGCATCATGCTCGCACCGGTTGTGCACCGGATAATGCACCGCTACCACTGGGATGAAAAACACGATTGAGAGCACCATGACAACAAAACCAAACTGTTATAGTGTTCCTGCCCTGCCGAGTTAAAAAAAGTCAGTAGCGTGGAATCGCCTCTTATGGAACGCGATCGTGCAAAATAAAGAGGCCACGGCGCGTCCAGTCTCACTCTTCCTGGCATAGCTAACACTTCATTATGGGGTTCACAACAAATAGGTTATCCTTTTTTAAAAAAACAGCAACTGTAGTATTAATTACCTCTGTCACTTACGTCCCCTAATCTACCCGAAAAAGAGTGCTTCTGCTGGGTGAATTCCCGTGATATGGTTCTTTTTTAACCCCAAACCGCTTATCTTTTCTCCTGAAGCTCTCACCTTGCAGGGTCAGGTATAACACGTTATCCTGCAAGCCTGGGGCTTTTTTTATGCGCATTCGATCAAGCCAGGCTAACTAATCATGCACATGCCCCGAACAAGTTCAAGCGATTCAGCGCAAGTAAAAGCAAAATTCAAAAGTGCGTTATCGTTTCATCAACAGGGAGAACTTGCTCAGGCAGAAGCGCTTTACGAGGAGATTCTGACAATACAGCCAAAGCAGGCTGACTCACTGCACATGCTTGGGGTTATTGCTTTGCAGAAAAAAGAGTACCGTAAAGCAGTTGATCTGTTCGGAAAAGCCATAGAGATCTATCCCCGCCATTCGGCCTTCTACAACAACAGAGGAAACGCACTCTATGAACTCAGGCATCTTGATGCAGCGCTTGCAAGCTTTGACCAGGCCATTGCGCTCAAGCCGGACTTTGCCGATGCGTACGCAAATAAGGGCATGGTGCTCTATGATCAGGGAGAGTTCAAGGCCGCTCTTGCAAGTTTTGACAAAGCTCTTGATCTCAAATATGACATTGCCAAAGCCTACTACTATAAAGGAAATATACTCCATCACCTGAATCAGTCTGGAGAAGCTCTTTCTTGCTTTGATCAGGCCATTGCGCTCAAACCGGATTATGCTGAAGCTTACGCTAACCGTGGGCTTGTGCTTAAGGATCGAAAAGAGCTGGATGCTGCGCTAACAAGCTTTGACTCTGCGATAAGACTCCAGCCTGACCTTGTTGCTCCCAGGGTTAACAAAGCAATAACCCTGCTCCTCAAGGGCAACTTCAAAGAGGGTTTCGAGCTTTTTGAGTATCGCTGGAAAAACGAGAAGTATCCATCCCCGAATCGCCACTTTTCGCAACCCCTTTGGCTTGGCAGAGAGCCTCTGAAAGAAAAAACCATACTGCTCCACAGTGAACAGGGGCTGGGCGATACCATCCAGTTCTCCCGGTACGCCAAATCCGTTGCTGATCTTGGGGCACGGGTCATCATGGATGTTCCTCTTTCGCTCATCAGTTTAATCAGGGAGATTGACGGGGTCTCTGAAACCGGCATACCCGGATCTCCATTACCACATTTCGACTTTCACTGTCCGTTGCCGAGCTTGCCTCTGGCATTCAGGACCGAGTTGGAGACCATTCCTTCCCCGCAACACTACCTGAAAAGCGATCCCGGCAGGGTAGCGCACTGGAATCTCAGGTTAGGGAACCAAACCAAACCCTGTATCGGTCTGGTCTGGAGCGGAAACACAGAGCCTTACCAAAACCGGAGCATTCCCCTCTCATCACTATTGCAGTGTCTCCCGTCAGGCTTTCACTATGTAAGTCTGCAAAAAGAGGTCAGAGAGCCTGACAGGGAAACACTGCTTGCTCATCCGGAGATCGTGGATTTTGGCGATGAACTGGTTGATTTCAGCGATACAGCTGCCCTCTGTGAGCTGATGGACATCACCATCACTATTGACACCTGTGTGGCACATCTGGCCGGTGCTTTGGGCAAAACGGTCTGGATAGTTCTGCCATTCGCTCCTGACTGGCGCTGGTTGCTTGATCGAACGGACTCTCCATGGTATGATTCCGCAACGCTCTACAGACAAAAGAGTACAGGAGATTGGGAGGGGGTATTGCAACAGCTCAGCGCAGATCTGATCACCGCTTCGACCCGGCTTGTTTCATCGCGCCCCTCAAACACCCTCACGGAGGCACAACTTGATGCAACATTCCGGCAGGCGTTAACACTGCATCAGCAAGGCAAGATCGCACAGGCAACGGTGCTTTACGAGCAGATTCTGGCAGTTTCACCAAAACACGTTGATGCACTTCACTTGTCCGGGGTGGCAGCGCTCCAGTCAAGAGAGCATCAGAGGGCTGCAGATCTGATTGGCAGGGCTATTGTGCTCTCTCCGGACAATGCAACCTTCTACAGTAACCGCGGCATAGCTCTTAAAGAACTCGGGCTGCTGGACGCAGCTGTAGAGAGCTATGACAGTGCCATTGCACGTAAACCGGAGTACCCCGAAGCCTACTCGAATCGAGGTCTGGCTCTCCATGAACTGAAAAAGTATACACATGCTCTTGCAAGCTTTGACAAAGCCATAACCCTCAAACCGGCTTTTCCCGAAGCGCTCTCCAATCGTGGAAATACCCTGCAGGAGCTCAACCGGTTTGAGGAGGCTCTCGACAGTTATGGACGGGCAATAGCCCTTAAAGCAGACTATGCTGAAGCTCTCTCGAATCGCGGCCTTGCCCTCCAGCAGCTCAACCGGTTCGACGAAGCGCTCAACAGCTTTGAGCAGGCGATTGCATTGAGAGCAGACTTTGCCGACGCATGGCTGAACAGGGCACTCGCCCTGCTCCTCAAGGGCAACTTCCAATCCGGCTGGGAGCTCTATGAGTGGCGCTGGCGGTATAGCAGATTCAGCTCCCCGAAACGTGACTTTGACCGGCCACTCTGGCTTGGAAAGGACGATCTTGCAGGAAAAACCATTCTTTTGCACAGCGAACAGGGATTGGGCGACACCTTACAGTTCGCCCGTTACACCCGGTTGGTTGCAGAATCAGGAGCCCGGGTAATTCTGGAACTGCCTCAACCGCTCTACGGGTTACTCAACCATCTGGAGGGTGTTACGCATGCTCTTCAGCAGGGTGATCCGTTGCCCCGGTTTGATTATCACACTCCCCTGCTCAGCTTGCCGCTGGCCTTCAAAACAGCGTTGGACACCATTCCCGATGCCGGTGGCTACATCAAAAATGATCCGCTTAAACTCGAATACTGGCGAGAGCGGCTCGGAGAGAAGAGCGCTCCCCGTGTCGGCCTGGTATGGAGCACTTCGGTGAAGCCTGACCACAACCGCAATATAGCGCTCTCCCTGCTGATTGAGCAGCTCCCTGAAGGCTTTCTCTATGTCAGTCTGCAAAAGGAGATAGAGGTGAGCGACAGGGATGCGCTCAACTCCTGCACCGATATCGTGCACCTTGGCGATGAGCTGAAGGATTTCAGCGATACGGCTGCACTCTCTGAACTGATGGATATCGTCATCACCATCGACACCAGTGTCGCCCATATAGCCGGTGCATTGGGCAAAGCGGTCTGGATACTCCTGCCCTATACACCGAACTGGCGATGGCTGCTTGACAGAGCGGACTCTCCGTGGTACAATTCAGCCAGACTCTATCGCCAACAACGCTTTGGCGACTGGAAGAGCCTGCTCGAAAACGTCACGCTTGATCTGGTCACGGAATACGGGAAATAACTGCATAAAAAAAGCCTCTGTCCCGTTAGAGAGAGAGGCTTTCCTGTTCCCTTGAACTTCAGTGGATATCAGACGAGCTGATCGTCGATTTTTTTGGCAATCTGTTTTTTCGGTACCGCTCCAAGCAACTGGTCAACAACCTGACCGTTCTTGAAGATCAAAAGGCTCGGAATGCTTCTGATGCCATATTTGGCAGCAGTGGCCGGGTTCTCATCAACATTGAGTTTTGCAATGACCGCCTTTCCCTCATAATCACCGGCAAGTTCTTCAATAACCGGGCCAAGCATCATGCATGGTCCGCACCATGCAGCCCAGAAATCAACAAGAGCCACTTTCGATGAATCAAGAATCTCGGCCTGGAAATTCTGGTCTGTTGCTACAAGATATTTTCCGCTCATTTTATTTTATGTACCGGTTTGAATTAGTAATACTGGAAACGTTTCTGCAAGAGAGCCGATAAGTGATGAAAGTAATAAAAAAAACAAATTTCTCTACCCCGAAATCCTGACATTGTCCGGTCCAAGTATCTTCTCAAGCTCTTCAATGGCGCTCTCGGAGGCCTCTACAGGGGTATTGCGGGCAAAAACCGTTATCATTTCAATATTATCTCCCGACTGCGCATTCACTTCGAATTCAACCGGAGTGCCCCCTTTATGTGCGTCAAATACTTTTTTTACTCCCGCCAGCCGTTCAAGCTGAAACAGGTCATCGGCATCAATTTTCAGAACAATTTTTTTAACAAGGGAGTTTCTCACCTTTTTAATCGGCACAACCTCCCTGACAAGCAGTTTGAGCATACCGCCGCTCACCTCTCCTTCGGCAATCAGCATCAACACCTCTTCGGGTTTTATCAGATGCCCGTACTGCTCAAAAACGCTGGCAAAAACGGTAAAATCCGCCTTTCCGGTAAAGTCCTCAATGGTGCCGAACAGCATCTGTTTTCCTTTCCTGTCCTGATAGGGCTTTACCGATACAATGACCCCGATAACCTTGTACTGCTTTGCCGCAATAATCTCCTTTGCATTGAGCTGAAGCGTCGTAAAAGCCTGCCAGTCGCGACGGTAGGGTGAAAGGGGATGATGGCTCAGATAAAATCCCACAAGTTTCTTTTCATGCAGCAGTTTTTCTGCTTCCGCCATCGGTTCTGCCTGATCCATATCAGGATAGTGCTCCTCTTCAAGCAGAGCGCCCTCTTCAGCGGTAAAAAAGCCGCACTGACCCAGCGTTACCGAGCGGTTCTGCATCTGGCCGAACTTGATAGCCTTGTCCACATTGGCAATCAGCCGTGCCCGATGCTGGTCAATCTCATCAAAGGCACCGGCAAGGATAAGGCACTCAAGAGCCTTGCGATTCATGACCCGAAGATCGACCGATGCTGCCAGGTCAAAGAGGTTCTGAAAGTCCCGCTTCCGGCGCAGCCTTGAGGTAACAACCCCCCGTGCGGCACCGCCGACCTGCTTGATGGCGCTCAGCCCTACCCGGATGGAGCATGAACGGCCATCATCGGAATCTTCAACAGAAAAGAGGGTATCACTTTTATTGATCGAAGGCGGCAGGGTCGAAATACCAAAGCTCTTGGCCTCATCGGTCAGGTGTTTCATCCGCTCAGTATCGCCAATTTCGCTGTTCAGCACTGCGGTCATAAACTCAATGGTGTAGTGAGCTTTCAGGTACCCGGTCCAGTATGCCAGAACCCCGTAAGCCGCAGAGTGACTTTTATTGAATCCGTATCCGGCAAACTCGGCCATCAGCTCGAACACCCTTGTGGCCAGGGTATCATGCACACCCTGCGCAATCGCTCCCTGAACAAAATCCGCCTTGTACTTCTCCATGATCTCTGGCATCTTTTTCCCCATAGCTTTGCGGAGATTATCCGCCTTGGCCAGAGAGAATCCTCCCATCACCTGGGAGATCTGCATCACCTGCTCCTGATAGACAATAACACCATAGGTCTCCTTGAGAATCTCTTCAAGCATCGGGTGCATATAGTCAATCGCTTCTCGCCCATGCTTGCGGTCAACAAAAAGATCGACAGCATTGCGCTTCTCATCGATCCGTGCGTTCAGTGCTCCCGGCCGGTAGAGGGCACTCATGGCTATGATATCACCGATCTGGGTTGGCTGCAGTCGGGTCATATAGCTCTGCATCCCCGATGACTCAAACTGGAAAATGCCGGCCATCTTGCCCTCCTGGAAAATCCTGAACGTCTTGCGATCGTTCATGGGAACCTTCTCCAGCTCAATATCAAGATCGTAACGCCGCTTGATCATGCGGAGCGTTTCGTCAATAACGGCAAGGGTTTCGAGGCCGAGATAATCAATCTTGAGCAGTCCCGCCGTTTCAATCCAGTTCTTGTCGAACTGCGTAACGAGCTGCTTTTCGTCAACACCGTCGGAACCCTTCATGCTGCCCGGACCGGGTTCGTCAAGATCGATCTCATCAGCGAATTTACGAACCTCGGTTTCTATCTTGTTGGAAACATAGAGAGGAACCTGCTCTTCGAGAGGACCGGATGTAATAACGACCGCACCTGCATGCATGGAGACATTGCGGGCTCTGCCCTCAAGAGCACGGGCATAACGTACAAGCTCGCGGATTTCGGGTGAACTTTCAGAAAACTGCTTCAGTTCATTGCTTTCATGCAACGCCTTTTCAAGCGTAATGCCCGGTTTGGTCGGAACAAGTTTCGCCAGTTTGTCTACCAGCGGTAGTGGAACCTCCAGCACCCTGCCGGCATCACGTATCGCCGCTTTGGCTCCAAGCGTACCGATCGCAATCACTTTGGCAACACTCTCGGTACCATATTTTTCAACCGTGTATTCCAGAACCTTCTGCTTGCCCACCGGAGTAAAGTCAATATCGATATCGGGCATTGAGGAGCGCTCAGGATTCAGAAACCGCTCAAAGAGCAGCTTGTAGCGTAGGGGATCAATCCTTGTAATACCGGTAAGGTAGGCCACAATACTTCCGGCAGCTGATCCGCGTCCTGGCCCTACCGAATAGCCGAGGGTACGGGAAGCTGCAATCAGATCACTGACAATGAGAAAGTAGGAGCTGAAGCCCATCTTTTCAATCACGCCAAGTTCAAGCTCTATGCGCGCCTTGACATCCTCCTTGGTGATCCCTTCGGCTTCCGAATCAGCATATTTCTCCTTTGCGCCCTCCCATGTCAGATGGCTGAGATAAGCAAACTCGTCCTGAAACCCCTCCGGCAGGGGAAAATGCGGCAGAACCGGCTCCTTCTGGCAGAAGGTGTAGGTACACTTTTCTGCAATCAGCAGTGAGTTGCTTAGCTCACGATGCTCATCACTGAAAAGACGGCTCATCTCGTCTGAAGACTTCAGATAGTGATCAGAACCGGCCAGTGCCTGAAGGTTCTGACTGGAGAGCTTCTCCTTGGTTCGGTTGGCAACCATCGCGCGGTAACAGCCGGCATCCTTTCTTTCGAGATAGTGAACATTGTTGGTTGCAACCAGTTCAATCGATAATTTTTCGGCAAGCGCTATGGTCTCCCTGTTGAGCTTTTCATCAAACGGTGTCTGGTGTTGCTGCAATTCGAGATAGAAGTTATCACCAAAAATCTCCTGGTAGTAGGCTGCAAAAGTTTCCGCTTCATCAATCGCACCGGCCAGCAGAGCCCGACCTATACGTCCCGAACTGTATGCGGATAAACAGACCAGCCCGTCATGATAGTGTTCAAGCAGACGGCTCTCAATATGCGGCATACCGTTGACAAAGCCGTCTTTTGCCGCCCGTGAGAGCAGAATACAGAGATTGCGATAGCCGGTATCGTTCTGTACAAGAAGCACAAGGGAGGGTGACGTGGGTATACGGCTGTGCTGGTGTGTATCGGATTCAAGCAGGAGGAGTTCACTGCCGATAATAAGCTTGATACCGGCATTTTTTGCTTCATAGAAAAGCTCCGGCATATTGAAAATAGCGCAATAATCAGTAACCGCGACACTCTTCATACCGAACCCTGCCGCTGCGGAAAAAAGTTCACCCGGAAAAATCGGACTGCTCTGCATTGAATAGTGCGTATGAGCATGCAAATGAACAAAATCCATAACGATAAAGACCTTCAGGGTTTGATTGATAGCCAGGGAAAAGAGCGGATAGATCGCTCCGCCTGCCGGGGAGCTTGTGAAGATGAAAATAGCAATTTTTTCGGTATCTCAGCCGCTCTCTCCATCATCCTGCAGAGAGTCGATGGGTGAAAACGATTCAGCGTAATCCAACGCTCTTTCAGGAAGAGCAATAAGGCAGCACGGTCAACCGGTTAACCTCTATTTTGTAGGTTTTCCGGTAGAGGCTCAAAGGTACCGGACTCTCTTCTGCGGATCGGATCATGACCTCCACGCTCTCATGATAAACCGTAATCTCAACCGCCCGCCCGCCCCACCGTACAGTGAACGAAAGGCTTTCCCATTTTTTCGGAAGCCATGGTTTGAGCACCAGACGATCGGACTTTATCGAAAACCCTCCGAAGCCGTAAATTGCCGTCTGCCAGGTACCACCAACCGCCGCAGCATGAATACCGAGCGCACTGTTCTCATGGAGGTTTTCAAGGTCGAAGAGAGCGGTCTTCATAAAATAGCTGTAAGCGCGTGTACGCCTGCCGGTAGTAAGACCCATCATGGCATGGATACAGTGACTCAGTGAGGATTTATGCACGGTACGCCGCTCGTAATAGTCATAATTGGCCATTTTATCCTCATCGCTGAATGCATGAGGAAAGAGCAGCATCATGCTCATGACGTCAGCCTGCTTGATAAGCCTTGTTGACTGAATATTGCGGTAATGTACACCCCGGGGAAGCACCGGATGACCCTTGCGGTCAAAATCGGTAATCACATAATCCCTGAGTGAAAAGTATCCATCAAACTGTTCATAGATCTCTGTTTCAGCGTTATAGGAGAGCTTGAGATTGCGGCTGATATCCATCCAGGACTCCACCTCCTCACCCGCCAGCTCTATCTTCGACGAAATGTTCCGGAGCATCCCTGCGTCATTGCGTACCATATACTTGTAAAGCATCGCAGCAAGACGAAGATGCCATTTGACAATAAAATTGGTATAGGCATTGTTATTGACATGCTCATGAAACTCATCAGGACCTATAACACAGTGGATCTCATACTGCTCGCCGATTTTGACCACACGCGAAGCCCAGAAGCGGGCTGTCAGAAAAACCATTTCAAGCCCGTAATTGATCAGAAAACTTACATCGCCGGTGACCCGGAAATACTTTTCCACACCGTATATGACGTCGGAAACAATATGATCCTCCTCGCTCCCGGTGTAGATGAGCCTGATGGTCTTCTCAAGCTTTGAGGCAAATTTCGGCGTAACATCCTCTCCGGTAACTGCCGACTCCCATGGATATTTAGCCCCTTTATAGCCCATTTTCCGGGCATTTTCCCTTGCTCCGCCAAGTGTATTGAAGCGGTAGGAGAAGCATGTTCCGGGCAATTTCCGGAAAATTGTAGATATAAAACGGAAGAATGAATATTTCGGTATCCCAGAAAACATGTCCGAGGTAGCCCTCGGAACTGAGGAATTTCGCCCCGATACCGGACGGGCAAACCGGCTCGTTGATAAGCAGTTGGTAGATATTGTAGCGTAATGCATGCTGAGCCTCTTCGTCACCCCTGATAACGACATCAGAATGCTTCCACTTCTCACTCCATACCGCAAGATAAGCCGTTATTTCACGCTCGGTACCACTGCGGACAAACGCTTTAAGCTTGCAGATCGAACCTTTGAACATCTCATCCGGCTTTATCTCCCTGCTCGTGGTAACAACTGCCAGCTTTTCAAAGATATAGCTCTCCCCTTTTTTTGCCTCGATGGTGATTTCGCTGGTAAACTTCTCTCCGTAAATTCTCGGCTCCCACTTCAGGTAGTGGAAAGAGGGTGAAACCAGACGCCATGAAGCTGCTTCCGAAATCCGTATTCCCCGCTCACGGGTTTTCATCTCCAGATACATAAAAACCCTGCCCCGCTCAATTCTTTCAAGTTGAAGATGCTTGAGCATTTCGCGAGGGAAAAACCCCCTGTTGCAGACATCTCCGTTCAGGCCGGTCAGCACCCGGATCGGTCCGGAAAAATTGCGGGGAGTAATTTTGACCTGCATGTATCCCAGATGCATGTCATGCATAAAGACAAGGCGAACAGTTTCGAGGGTGATGACCTTTCCGGCAGGATCCCTGAAGGTGGTACTGCGGTGCAGTGCCCCTTTTTTCAGATCAAGAGTCTGCTCGTGATGAAGTGCCTTGCAGCTTGAAAGACAGAATTTCTGCCCCTCAACCCATAACGACAGATCAGTCCACATCGGACATTTGACCAGCTCTTCAACATCGGCCTCCGATTTATCATAGATGCCATTCAGATACGTGCCGCCGGAGTGTCCCGGCGGAAGCTCCTCAAGACTTCCCCTGATATTGAGATAACCGTTTCCAATGGTCAGAAGGGTCTCGTTGACCTGTATACTCTTTTCGGATTTTCGAAACCCTTTTCACCTTAAAAGCCACTCCTCACCCGAAAGCGTGAGCAGCTTGTCCGTTACCGTTCCGGCAACGTTTCCCGGCGTTAACGCAGGGTTATCCATAAAAGGCTCCTCTCGGTAGACATCCTTTATTGAGGACTATACTTCACTGAACACCTGCTCAGTTTTCGCCAATAAACAAACTTACTTTAACAAACAAAGAACACCGGTTAAAGGCAATTAGTTTATTCATCGTCATACCGGTAAGGTGAAGTGAAATAAAGCGTAAAATACCTGCATGAATTTTCTGATCCTGTATGGCGGTAACGCTTTTTTTCTTATTATTTAATAATATTCCACCCTTTCTCTTAATCAACGCAAGATGCCGTATAATTTTGGAGCAAAACACCTATAATCAGTGCCCGGTTTGCAGTTATCCGCTCACAGAGCAAAGTGCAGTATGTCCCCGATGCGGAAATGATATACTTGAAGATATAACCTCACTTGACGAGCAATCACAGGAACTTCACCGTCAGCATATAGAGGAGAAAAAGGCTGAATGGTATACCCGTTGCCTTACCGAAAAACTCAATTGCAGTCCAAACCATCCAGCGGGTCCGCCGGTTGAACAACCTCCAAAGGATAATGGACGGCATCTTTATTGCCAGTCTGATGAGATTGAATACCTTCGCACCATCTCAAGGGCAGAGCTGCTCCGTGAGAGCAGTGCCCGTAAAAAGTGGTGGCAGACCATGACTGATGAGTGGAAAGAGATCATCAAAACCACTCTGAAAGTTGTCCGTGAACCTTCCGAGCAGGAGCTGCTTGATTTTCTTGAAACCACACACCTTCGCTGTGACAATCGAAGAATTCACGACCTCCTGCCTGTCAGGGTGCTTGAAAAACTTCAGCAGCTCCGCTGCGATGAGTCACCTGTTTCAGATCTTGAACCGCTGGCTTCTCTTGAGAAACTGCAGCGCCTCTATGCTTTTGACTGCGACTTCACGTCACTTGATCCCCTGCGCAACCTGACAAGCCTCAAACTGCTCTGGATTTCAAGCACACAGATCACGACGCTTGAACCGGTCAGCAAGCTCTCCAATCTTGAAGAGCTCTACTGTTCCGAAACACCGATCAATGACCTTTCACCGCTGAAAAAGCTTTTCAAGCTCGAAAAGCTGAGCTGTTACAAAACCGGGATCTCCTCCCTTGCACCGCTCAGACATCTTGAAAATCTCATCGAACTTGGCATCAACAGCTCCTACGTTACCGACCTGTCGCCACTCTCCGGACTCGGCAACCTCGAATATCTCCGCTGCAACAAAACAGCCATCGAAAATATCGAACCGCTGCGTTCACTTGCCGGTCTTCGTGAACTGAGCCTGGCAAATACCCATGTCATGACCATCGAAGCGCTTGAAGAGCTCACCTACCTTGAGGAGCTTGACATCTCAAACACGCTCGTCTCGTCCATCGACCCTCTGATGCAGCTTCAGAACCTTGAAAAAATAGAGCTTTCGCCCGGCAACATCCCCCGTGACGAACTCGAACGCTTCATCGAACTCCACCCCGAGTGTGAAGTAATTCTCAGAAAGTAACGCATCACCCCTCTCCCCTTTTAACGACAAAACCCCCGATCTCAGGGGGTTTTGTCGTCTGCGCAGTAGATTTATACTTCTGCTATCCGATGGTCATCATAATCTCTCCCATGCCAATGGTATCACCCTTGGCGACCGTGATGGAGAGGATTTTCCCGGCGCAGGGGGCTTTGACCGGATTTTCCATTTTCATGGCTTCAAGGACGGCCACCTCTTCGCCCTCCTTCACATCATCGCCAACCTTGACGGAAATCGAGAAGACGTTGCCGGGCATGACGGCAAGTACCGGGGTGCCAGCGGCTACTGCCGAAGCGGCTGCTGGTGCCGGTGCAGAAACAGCGGGTTGCGTTGATGCTCCCTGGGGGTTGATGGATGAACCTTCGGCAAAGGTCACATTAAAGGGAGAGCCATCAACATAGACGGTAAAGTTACCGGCCATGGAGATAACTTTCGGTGCAACGGCGACAGGAGCAGCTTCTACAGGAGCAGGTTTGGAGAAGAGCTCCTCAAGGCGGTGATTGACCTCCTTCTGATGGATATCGTGCTTGTGCGCTTCGTGGTAGGCGGCAACCACCTCAGCTTTGGTTTTTGCCTTGATTTCAACCGCAATATCGGCCTTGTAACGGATACCGGTTGAGCAATCGCCCTGAAGGAAAGCGATACCCTTTGCTCCGCAGGTCGCTGCGATAAAGATGTTCTCGTCTGTCTGCGGAATATGGGCTTTCTGAAGCAGCGCACGGTTATACTCGATCCCAAGCTCCGGGTTGCGGTCGTTGATGTCGTGTACATCCTCCGTGGTCGGCTCAAGACCGAGCTGTTCGGATGCAAGCCTGACCACTTCGGGATCAGGGGTGGAAGGTGTGCGGCCAAAGTAGCCGAGCACCATCTTGCCATATCCGTCGGTAATCTTCTTCCAGTCACCCTGAATGGTATTGGCAAATGCCTGCTGAACATAGAACTGTGAAACCGGAGTTACCGATGCGCCGAAACCGCCTTTGACAACCACTTCACGCATGTTCTTGATCACATCGGGAAGCAGGTGCAGCGTGTTGTTGTCGCGCATCATCTGGGTGTTTGCCGTAAGGGCACCGCCGGGCATGGGTGAAAAGGAGATCACAGGATTGACCGCCGTTGCTTCGGGCGGCATATAGTATTTGTACATCTGATCGATAAAGAGCGCCTCGACCTCAAGATATTTTTCATGATCAATGTCAAGGGTATACTCGGTACCGCGAAGCCGCTGCCACATGGTGAGAATATCAACCTCCGCTGTTCCTCCGCTCACCGGAGCCATGGAGAGGTCAATAATGTCGGCTCCGCCGGTGATGGCGGCAAAGTTGCAGGCCACACCCATTCCTGCCGTATCGTGGGTATGAAACTGGATGATGGTCCCTTCTGGCAGCATCTTGCGCGCCCCCTTGATGGTCTCGTGAACAACAGCCGGAGTTGTGGTACCGGAAGCATCCTTGAAGGCTACACTGTCGTAAGGAATATCGGCATCAAGAATCTCCTTCAGCTTGTCGAGATAGAACTGGGGGGTGTGACAATAGGTCTCATGCAGCCCCGGAGGAAGACCCATCATGGCCACAACAACCTGGTGCTTCAGCCCGGCATCATGGATACACTGGCCGGAGTAGGCGAGGTTGCGGATATCCATCAGCGCATCGAAATTGCGGATGGTGGTGATACCGTGCTTCTTGAAAAGTTTGGCATGGAGATCGATAATGTCACGTGACTGTGAAACCAGACCGACGACATTGGCTCCGCGTGAGAGGGTCTGCAGATTGATATCCGGCCCGACAATCTCGCGGGCGGCATCCATCATGGTAAAGGCATCCTCCTCACAGTAGAAGTAAAGGCTCTGAAAGCGGGCACCGCCGCCTATTTCAAAGTTATCGGTTCCGGCATGAACGGCGGCTTCCAGTGCAGGCAGAAAATCCTCGGTCTTGACCCTTGCACCAAAACATGACTGAAACCCGTCACGAAAGGAGACGTCCATAAACCTTATTTTTTTCATATACTCCGTCCTCTCAGTTAAATTCTTCAATTATTGGTAATGCCCTGGTGATCCTCACCTCCGGACAGGCAGGAGAGAAACTCCACGGTTAAAACGTTTCTTAAACAGCCATACCGCAATTGCCGGAGAGCTCAGTGACTCTCTGTGGCAAATTTGCCGAGGCGACGCAGCGACTCCTCATCAATCTTGCTGTGCAGGCTGTTACCGTGCGAATCCATGGTCACAATAGCCGGGAAGGCGTTCACCTGCAAGTGCCACATCGCTTCAGGTACACCCATCTCCTCAAGAAAATCAACACCGGTCACCTTTTCAATGCACCGTGCATAGTACTGGGCCGCACCACCGATCGCGTTCAGATAGACGGCACCATGATCCTGCAAACCCTTGAGGGTTTTTGGTCCCATGCCCCCTTTACCGATGATCGCCCGCAGGCCGAGTTTTTTGATCACATCTGCCTGATATGGCTCCTCACGGCTTGAGGTGGTCGGCCCCGCAGCCGTAACGCGGTAGCTGCCGTCTGCATTTTTCAGCACAACCGGACCGCAATGAAAGAGCACTCCCCCATTGGAGTCGAGATGGGCAGGAAGGTCATGATGCATGATATAGTGATGGAAGGCATCGCGACCGGTATGCATTTCTCCATTGATGAGCACCATGTCGCCCACCTTGAGACTGCGGATCTGCTCTTCGGATATCGGAGCCTGGAGAACAACCTCCCTGCCGGTAAGGGGAATACCTTCACCCCTTGCCATTCTCTTGATCTCATCGCTGTCACGATACTGCCAGTGGACAATAGAGCCGTTTTCAGGGTCAAGCAGTACGCCAAGCCTGCGGTATGCCCAGCAGTTATAGGCCACCGAAACATAAAAACTTGCAGGTACCCGGTGTGATTTGCCGATTTTACAGCCAAGCAGGGTGGTCTTGCCGCCGAACCCCATGGGGCCGATCTCCATCGTATTGGCTTTCCGGAGAATATCCTGCTCAAGCAGGTCGAGCTCACTGTCGGGGTTGCGGTCGTCAATGCGGCGGAAGAGCTGCTTTTTGGCAAGCTCAAAACCGCTGGTACGGTCACCTCCAATGCCTACGCCGATAAAACCGGGGCTGCACCCCTGCCCCTGCGCCTGATAAACCGCATGCAGCAGACATTTACGCACCCCTTCAAGGTCACGTGACGCACTTCCGAGTCCGGGAATCTCCATCGGGAGCGAATACTGAATATTTTTGTTCTCACACCCGCCGCCCTTGAGGATCAGCTTTACCTCTATCTCACTCTTCTCCCATGGTTCAAAATGGATCACCGGAAAATGATCACCGAG
Source organism: Chlorobium sp. KB01 (assembly GCF_001975465.1). Lineage (NCBI taxonomy): Bacteria > Pseudomonadati > Chlorobiota > Chlorobiia > Chlorobiales > Chlorobiaceae > Chlorobium > Chlorobium sp. KB01. The sequence goes on along the minus strand of NZ_MPJE01000027.1, from coordinate 33,752 downwards.
ATTATTGCCGGAGTTTTTTCCCGTAAAGGCATCCACGGCATTCGGGCGAAGCTTGCCGGATCTGGACGCTTCAGCGATGGCCTCCTCGATCTCCTTTTTCATCTGAAGCTGATCAACACCGCGAGGAGTATGAATAAAAAAGGTCGGCATACCGGTATCCTGGCATATCGGCGAAATATTGTCAACAGCCATATCGATGTTAACCGATATGGTAGACATGGCAAGACCTGCCTGTGAGGCGGGATCTTCCTGATCAATTGCTCTTGAAATTGCACAACGCACGTCACTCGGCAGATTTGCCGAAGTTTCAGTAATAAGCGTAAGTATGGACTCCCTGAAGTTTTTCATAGACTATGATAAAGCTATTATTTACAAGAATTTATAATAAAACATATCCATCAGCCCCCGGCTCGTCGGAATTACAACTATTGCGACCGCAACAGGTCAGGAATGAAGAAGAGAGATGCGATGTTCAGATGTACATCACTCGGCAACAACTTTGTCTGCAGCACTCTTTTTAACCAGGAGAACAGGAATATCAGAGGAACGGAAAACATCTTCAGCCACACTGCCCATCATCAGCCGTTGCAGACCGCTTCGGCCATGGGAGCCCATAATAATGAGATCAGCACCCCAGAGGCGGGCCTGCTCACTGATCACTTTGGATGCCTCTCCCCTGAGAATGCGTATATCGGCACTTAATCCCTTTTTTATCTCCGCCATCAGGAGCGTTGAAATATTTTCAGGGATAGCATCATCCTCTTCCGGTATAAGGCACTCCGGCGCATCACCTTCCGGAACCTTCACGCAGGGAGCCTGCGGAGTGACGATATGCAGAATCCTGACATGAGCACCAACCTGCCGGGCAAATTCAATGGCATAGCGAACAGCATTGTCCGAAGTGGCAGAATAATCAGCCGGGCAGAGTATCTTGGAGAGATGGATCATAAACGTAAGGTTAACCCGCGATGATAAGATGCCAAATATCCTTTCCGCAAAATCTTAATGTACATTTTTTTTCTTAATCCATGAGCATCTTCAGGCATAACCAAAGAGGATTGAGCAGCTTTCATTCATTGATTTTTCAGGTCAATCAGCCTGCTCACCTTTTCTGGCAACCTGGTTATATTGCATGAACTGACTCTTTGCGACTTTTGAGGCAAATCTTAACTCCACCCGATATGGAATCGCTGAGAGAAGCACTGACAAACCCCCAGGCTTACCCGCATAAAACCGGCACCATCGAGGTTGTTGAAACCCATATCTCCTGGATTTTCATCACCCGCGACTTCGCCTACAAGGTAAAAAAGCCGCTCGATCTCGGGTTTCTGGATTTCTCCACCCTCGAAAAACGCCTTCACTGCTGCCGTGAGGAGCTGCGGCTCAACCGGAGGCTCTGTCCTGAAATTTACCTTTCGGTTGTGCCGATTATCCGCCATGGAGAGCGACTTCTGCTTGATGAAGATGGAAACGGTGAAGGCGAAATTATCGACTACGCAGTTAAAATGGTACGCTTTGACCGTACCATGGAGCTCGACCGGATGATGGCTGCCGGAAAACTTCGCAGTGAGCATATTGACTCACTCTCGCTCCTGATTGCCCGTTTCCATGAGGGTCTCGCTTCCGCTCCGCCCGAAAGCGGATTCGGACTGCCGGAGAATGTGATCAAACCGGTGCTCAACAATTTTCTGCATATGGAACCGGTGCTCGATATAACCGGGGAAAAAAAGCGGATTGAAGCCCTCAAGGCATGGAGCCTTCAGGAGCATCAAGCGCGCCATCAACTCTTTCTGCATCGAAAGCGTAACGGTTCAATCCGCCAGTGCCATGGTGACATGCATACCGGAAACATGGTGCTCTGGCGTGAGCAGATCCTGATTTTTGACTGCATCGAGTTCAGCGAGATGCTCAGCATTATTGACGTCATCAGTGATCTCGCCTTTCTCTTTATGGATCTTGAGCATGCCGGGCTTATTGCTCTGGCGTGGCGCCTCCTGAACGGCTATCTGGCAGAAACAGGCGATTACTGCGCCCTGCCGCTGCTGCGCTTTTATGCCATGTACCGGGCCATGGTGAGGGCAAAAGTAACGGCAATCCGTTACAGCCAGACAACCGAGCCTGCGGCTGCGGTAAAGAGCCTCGAAGAGCACCGCTCATACCTTGAGCTTGCGGAAACATATACCCGGAAAAAAAGCCCCCTGCTCTGCATAATGTTCGGCGTATCCGGCAGCGGAAAAAGCCATCTGCTCACCGCTCTCGCTCCGGAAATACCCGCAATCCATCTGCGTTCGGATGTTGAACGAAAAAGGATCTCCGGACTCAAGCCGCTTCAGAGAAGCAAACAGGAGGGTACTCTGTCAATCTACACCGATGAGGTCAGCCGGGCAACCTACACACGCCTCCTTGAACTTGCGGAGCTCTGCATCAGTGAAGGTATTTCGGTTGTGGTTGATGCCACCTTCCTGAAAAGAGAACAACGCAAGGTGTTCATGGAGCTTGCTGCTCTTCGAAACACCCCGTTCAGGATTCTTCATGTTCATGCTCCGGAAACACTGCTCTTTGATCGGGTGCAGAAACGATTCCGTGAAGGGAGTGATCCCTCTGAAGCTGACAGTGCTGTACTCAAGGCGCAGCTTGTATCAATGGAGCCGCTCAGTGCAGAGGAAGAGGCCGTGAGTATATCGATAGATAGCTCTCTGGAGATCGATACAGGAGCCATTGCCAAGCAGTTGCGACTGCTGAGAAACTGAATGGATGATATGGAGGTGTCATTCCGACCGCAGGGAGAGATCTCTCATCTATTATTCGGGAGGGATTCGGGATGACAAAATGTCACAAGGCAGATACATTTGGCTGTATGCAAAAAAGCCGCAGCACAAAAAAGCATTGTGCTGCGGCATAAAAAAAAGAGACAGGGGAAAGTTACTGGTAGTTAGATGACAACCCCGAATGCATACCGTATCGCATACCCCGCAAGGAAACTCAGAGCAGCCACGCTGAAACTCAATCCGATCATCTCAAGGAAACGGCTCTTGAACGGCTCATCACGCACCACTGAAATATAGTAGTTGAAAAACCCGATGATGCAGATTGCCGCAAAAAATGCCAGCCCGAGGCAGATATACAGGTCCTCAAGGAACAGATAGGGCAGAATCAGCAGAAGCACCGTAACGATATAGGCAATACCGGTGTAGAAGGCGGCAAGAAAAGGATTTTTTCCACCCGGATCCGACTTGGTGGCAAGATAGCCGGATGCAGCCATGGAGAGGGCCGCGGCAAAACCGGTAATGGCTGCCGTCAACGCAACAAGAGTGGTATTCTGCAGGGCAAAGGTCAAACCGGCAAGCACACCCATCAATTCAACAAGGGCATCATTGAGGCCAAAGACAATCGCACCGGTATATTTAAGGCGATCTTCATCGAGCAGTGAAATAAGCGCCTGTTCATGCTCCTCCTCGTCACGGACAATCCCGTTGATCTCCTTGAATGAACCCGGAATCCGGCTGTAGGTATCATGCGCCCTGTGCTCCCCCTTCTCCATCAGCTTCAGGCCGAAGGTGAAACCGAAGAGCATGCTGACAAACGAGTAGAACCACACCTTGAAGCGTCCGGGAGCTATTTCTCTGCCGGTATAGCTCTTCCAGACATTGTAGTGACGCATCTCATCGTCGGCAATCTGGCAAAGGATGCGCCGGTTCTTCACCCCGCCCACCTTGTCGGAAAGATTCTTGTAGATGTAGTGCTCGGTTATCTCGTTTTTCTGAAAAACCGCCGCTGCCCGTGCCTCGAACTCCCTTCCCTTTTTCACAAAGTAACTGGTTAAAAGTTTGTAATGCCGCTTACCTTGACAGCGTTGCCGCCTCTATCAGTTCATTCATTCTCGATAAAAAGTCTGTTGTCGAGTCAAGACTTCCCTCAACAAGCAGCGCACCTTCATAGAGCTGTCGAATTGCCGTTTTGATCAGCGGATTCCCGGCGTTTGCGATAATCATACCGGAAATATTACGGATAATGGGATGAGCGGTGTTCACCTCAAGAATCCTCTTTCCGGCAGGCATGTTTATCCCGCCCTGCATCATCTTCATCATCTTCTCCATCTGGCTGTCAAGCCCATCCTTTCCGCTTACCAGCGTAACCGGAGAGCTGACCAGACGGTGGGATTCGATAACATCCTCGACACTCTCTCCAAGCGTATCACGGAAGAGCTGGAGCACCGGCGCAAGCAGATTGTCGGCAAGCGGCTCTTTGTCATCCTTCTTCTCTTTTGAAAAGTCAATATCGGCTTTTTCAAGCGATTTCAGGGGCTTTTTGTCATACTCATGAATTGAGGGGATAACAAAAACGTCAACCGGATCGGTGAGCAGCAGCACCTCTATCCCCTTCTCCTGGAAGTACTCAAGATTAGGGTGGGCAAGCAGTTGACTGCGGCTCGCCCCGGAAAGGTAGTAGATCTCTTTCTGTTCGCTGCCCATTCTTTCCGTGTACTCCCTGAGGGTCACGTAGCTGTCATCAGCGGTTTTTGTGCTCTCGAATCGCAGCAGCTCAATAAGCTTTTCGCGATTGGTAAAGTCCGTATTCAGACCGATTTTGATAATCGGGCCGAACGCCTTGTAGAAGGTTCTGAACTTTTCAGGCTGCTCCTGGGCCAGTGTTTCAAACCAGCCGAGAATCTTGCTGGTAAGAATCTGACGGATTTTGGCCATCACAGGGCTGGACTGCACAACCTCTCTTGAAACATTAAGCGAAAGATCTTCGGTATCGACCACGCCGGAGATAAAGCGCAGGTACTCCGGCAGCAGATCGCGGCACTCATTCTGGATCAGTACCTTCTTCACATAGAGCTGGGGTCCGCGGTTTTCAAGCTCGCCCTGACGGTAGAGCAGCTCGGGCGGAGCCTCGGAGGGCAAAAAGAGCAGGGACTTGAAGCTGACCATACCCTCAACAGAGATCGGCAGATAGTCAAGCGGATCCTTGTAGTCATTGGCAATGAACTTGTAGAACTCGTTGACCTCTTCATCCTTCAGCTCATTTTTTGAACGCTGCCAGAGAGCGGTGATGCTGTTCAGCTGCTTGTCAGCCAGATAGATCGGGAAATCAACAAAGTTGGAGTACTTTTTGACAATCTGCTCAACACGGTACTCCTCGGCAAACTCCTTGTAATCCTCTTTCAGCTTGAAGGAGATTTTTGTGCCCCGCTGAGCCCTCTCGATTTTTTCAATCGTATAGGTTCCCTGGCCGCTTGAACGCCACCGGTAGGCTTGTGAATCAGGCCTTGCACTGCGGGTTTCAACCGTTACCTCTTCGGTTACCATAAATACCGAATAGAACCCTACACCGAACTGGCCGATAAGATTGCCGTCAAGCTCTTTCTGCTGCTCTTTGAGCGACTGCATAAAACCGAGCGTGCCCGACTTGGCCACCGTGCCGAGATTGGCAATCAGCTCCTCCTCCGTCATGCCGACACCGCTGTCTTCAATGGCGAAGGTCAGCTCTTTGGAATCGATGGAGAGACGGATGGCGAGCTCTGACTCCTTGTCAAGAATATCCTGATCGGTCAGGGCATTGAAACGCACTTTGCTCAGGGCGTCGGAACCATTGGAGATCAGCTCCCGGAGAAAAATTTCAGGGTGGGTATAGAGTGAATGGACAATAAGATCCAGAAGCTGCTTCATCTCAGCCTTGTATTCAAACTCCTGTACAGGTGCGGTATCGTTTTTGCTCTTCTTGCTCATGATTGCTTTACGTTGTTTTTTTTGACTTGTGTTCCGGAAATTCCGGATAGCTGTTAGCATATTTCAGTGTCGCACGGCAGCAGAACTGCGCACTCCCCGGCTGAAAAAACAGACCGGATAAACGACGGGTAAATTTAAGGGAGGAAAATAAATATAACAAGCACCCGGAACAATTAATAGTGATGGCCGGGTAACAGATATATACACTGAATAAGCATGCATAAAAAAAGCCGGAACTGGCTTATTCCGGCTTTTTTCATGCTTTACTTTCCCGATTTCAGGAGCGGCGTAACTTCTTGCGAGCCGCTGCTTCTCCCTCATAGACACGCTTCACTCCGTCACCGAGGGCTTTTTCAATATCGCGAATGTTTGAAACCAGCCGCGACATACCCGATATCTCAACCGAGGCGGCCTGATCAGAGCCCCACATGGCCCGGTCAAGCGTAACATGGCGCTCTACAAAAGCCGCACCGAGGGCCACCGCCGCCCAGGTGGTGGAGAGCCCGACCTCATGACCGGAGTAGCCGATAGGCACTTCAGGGAAGAGCGATTTATAGGTCGTGATCATCCGGAGATTCAGCTCCTCAATCGGGCAGGGGTAGGTCGAATTGGTGTGGGCAATCATCAGATTGTCACGTCCAAGCTCTGTAATGGCCGTTTCAACCTCTTCCATGGTTGACATACCGGTTGAGATGGCAAGCGGCCGTCCGGTTGCCTTGGTTTTTTTCAGCAGCCCGAGGTCGGTCAGCGAAGCTGAAGCTCCCTTGTAACAGGGAGGATTAAACTGCTCCATAAAATCAACCGAATCCTCATCCCAGCACGATGCAAACCATAAAATCCCCTTCTCAAGACAGTAACGGTCAATTTCAAGGTACTCATCGCGCCCGAACTCGACCTTGTAGCGATAATCGATATACTTCATGCGGCCCCAGGGGGTATCACGCTCAATATCGCGCTGATCTTTCGGAACACAGAGTTCGGGTGTACGCTTCTGGAACTTCACCGCGTCACATCCGGCAAGAGCAGCACCCTCAATCAGCTTTTTGGCAACCTCCATCGAACCGTTGTGATTGATACCGATTTCAGCGATAACAAATACAGGTTGGCCGTCCCCTACTTTTCTGTTTCCTATCGTTAATTCTGCCATAAACAAATAATAAATGATATGATAAAACGAGCCTTGCCGTTGCCTTTAAGCGAATGCACGGGAATCGCAGTTATAAAAATATGCTCTCTTTACTGGTAAATACGTTCTATCCGTCAGCTGTAACCGGTCAGAATCAGGAGACTCTGAGATCAATCAGCCACTCGGCAAAATCCCTGAATGCGCCGTGACCTCCATCAGCTTTGGCCCGATAGTGAACACAGGGCTCTACAAAAAGCGTTCCGTCCTGGGGGCAGGCCGTCAACCCTTCCGGAGCAATAACATGCATGATCCCGATATCGTTTACATCGTCACCAATATAGGCAATTTCACAGAGTGCAAACCCTGTTTCCGCCTGCACGGTATCAAGCATCGCAACCTTGTCCTTGATGCCGAGATAAAGGTTCCTGATCGCAAGTTTCTCCGCCCGTTTTTTAATGCTCGGTGACAGCTCACCGGTCATAATTCCGGTCTCGATGCCTTCAGCCCTGAGCCGCTCAACCCCCATGCCGTCCCGGATGGAGTAGCGCTTCATCTCCTCCCCCCGCTCCGAATAATAGACCCCGTTATCGGTAAGCACGCCGTCATTATCAGAGAGCACCAGCTTTATCCGCCCTGCTCTTCTCCTGAGTTCTTCGATCGGCAGTGACAACATAGGTTAACGGGAAATTGGTTTTGAAAACAAAACAGTCGCCAATATATCACTTTTCCACCATATCACAGGAAGAAGCCGTAAAAAGATACATTTTTGCTTCTTTTTCAGATAAGGGCACTATCCAACGCAGTAACCGGGTTTCGGAACAAATAAATAGAGGGGTCCATAGGTTATCAACAATCTGTCCACAATTGATTACGCATCTTTCACCGAGCGCAAACAGCCGCAACTGACGCGGCCCGCAGAAAAGCGGTAATTTCAACTTATTATTTTACAACAACATAATATTTAACTGCAATCAAAACAGGAACATCACCATGTTAACGCTTACAGCTTGAAGTTCAAGGAAATCAACACTTTTCAACACATTCCGCCACATGTCAACATATACGTAAAATGAGCCACCGTTTCTTGCAATGAGCATCTGTCAACCGATCATTTTCCCTGGATCAACCCACCGGTCAAACTCCTCCGCTGTAAGATATCCTGACAGCACTGCTGCTTCGCGCAGCGTTATGGCCGAGTCAGCCGCTCGCTTCACAATTTCAGCCGCCCTCTCATAACCGATATGCGGATTCAGGGCCGTTGCAAGCATGAGCGAGCGCTCCAGATGAGCCGTAATGCGCTCCGGCTCCGGCTCAATCCCCCTGACGCAGTTGATGGCAAAGGAGAGAGAGGCATCCCCAAGCAGTTCAGCCGACTGCAGGATGTTGGCAATCATGACCGGCCCGAACACATTGAGCTCAAGATGACCCTGCATGCCTCCAACGGAAAGCGTAACATCATTGCCTATAACCTGTGCGCAAACCATGGTGAGTGCCTCCGCCTGTGTCGGATTGACCTTGCCCGGCATAATCGACGAACCCGGTTCATTTGACGGCAGGCGAATCTCGCCGATTCCGCAGCGGGGGCCGGAGGCAAGCAGACGGATATCGTTGGCAATTTTCATCAGGCTGACCGCCGCCTGTTTCAAGGCCGCATGGGTTTCAACCAGAGCATCGTGTGCGGCTGTAGCCTCAAACTTGTTCTCCGCACTCACAAAGGGGTGTCCTGTGAGCTGGGCAATGGTCCGGGCTACTTTTTTGGCATACCCTTCCGGGGCATTGAGCCCGGTTCCCACCGCCGTTCCACCAAGCGCAAGCTCGGTCAGATGCGGCATGGTATTGCTGATGGCAGCAAGCGCATGATCAAGCTGGGAAACATAGCCCGAAAACTCCTGTCCGAGCGTTATCGGTGTAGCATCCATTAAGTGCGTACGGCCGGTTTTGACAATATCCATGGTGGCTTCCGAAAGCACCGAAAGCTCATGGCGGAGCTGCTGCATGCCCGGAATGGTTTTCCGACCGATCATGCCGTAAGCCGCAATGTTCATCGCCGTCGGGAAAGCGTCGTTGGATGAGTGTGAGAGGTTGACATCATCATTGGGTTTCAACAGCCGCTTCCCCTCCCCGAGTCGTTTGCCGGAAAGAATATGGGCACGATTGGCAATCACCTCGTTGACATTCATGTTGGTCTGGGTACCCGATCCGGTCTGCCAGATCACAAGAGGAAAGTGGTCGTCCAGCTCCCCGGTAATGATCTCGTCGCACACCATGGCAATGGCGTTCATCTTCTCCACATCGAGCACGCCAAGCTCACAGTTGGCAATTGCCGAAGCTTTTTTCAGATAACCGAACGCCTCAATAACCGCCTTCGGCATCGAACCCGGAGGCCCGATCCTGAAATTCTCAAGCGACCGTTGGGTCTGAGCCCCCCAGTACCGATCCGCCGGCACCCTCACCTCACCCAGAGTATCCTTTTCAGTACGGTATTTCATCGCTCTGTCGTTTTAAAGTGATCTCTCATTAAAAGCACTCTGTTTCTCACGTAACATATCTACCTCTTAAAGTTACGCGAACTCTACCCACAAACGCAAAAAGCGGGCATTGCATGAAAACAGTGACTGCCTTTCTGACGATAGTCGAATATATGAGCAGTTCAGTGCAGCGAAGAACCCAAGGGGCCAATCTATCCCGGGAAATGGATTGAGGCCAGATTACGCAGCTCCGGTTCCGGTATCATGGTCGTGACAGCAAGTGCCCACAGGTCGAAATAGGGAGCACTTCGCCTCCGGAAGGCAACCATGGTAAATCCGGCAACCCGCAGCGTTCCGGTCAGCACCTTTTGTGTAAATCCGCAGCGATGGGCCATGTACTCCTGACCCCTGGCCAGGGAGGGACGATGACCATAAAGGATGTCAAGAGGCGAAATCGGACCTGCCGGTGAAACATAAGCCTGATCGGTAAGCTTGTCATCAGCGATCAATGCGGCAACCGATTGCAGATCCGGACAGGTAATGACTGCAAAGCCTTCAGGGTTGAGTACACGCCTGAACTCGGCAAGTGCAACAGGAACCTGGTGAGCATAGAGATGCTCGATACTGTGGCTTGAGAATACAGCATCAACTGATGCACTCTCAACGGCGGACATATCCGTCATGGTACCGATAATATCAGGAGAAACTGCTGAATCAATATCAAAACGCAGCTCTGACCATTCCGGAGTATTGAATCCGCGAGTTGTCTGGCTCTTCTTGCGGGGTCCGCATCCGACATGGAGAAAACGTTTCATCGTTGTTTGGAGATGGTGGTCTGGAGGATGATGGATGTAATCAGATCAAAAGCACAATAAAAAGAAATCAATTCTCAAGCAAATCAAACCGTGTTCCGGCGATAGCCAGAACCAGCTCGGCAGGTTCGGCAATCACTACTGCCAGAAAAGAAAAAAAGCGGGCACTGCCTGAAAACAGTGACCGCCTTTCTGACGACAGTCGAATATATGTGTGTGCGCAAGGATAAACCTCATCTGGTTCCGCTAATTTATTGTCGTGAGCGGTTTGAGTGCGAGGCAGACGGAGCGGAGAAACCGGAGTGTACATGAGAGTACATGAGGATTTCGAGCACCGGCCAACGAAGCAATCAAATCGCGCAACAAATAAACAGTGGGACCATTAAGAGAATACCTTGATATAGTTGTCAATCGAATGCTTCACGCACTCACGGGCGACCGCTGCATCCTGGAACTCTTCGACAAGCACCGTCTTCTCTTCAAGCGCCTTGTACTCCTCAAAGAAGTGCTTGAGCTCGGAACCGAAGTAGGGTGGCAACTGGTCGATGTTGTGGACGTTGCTCATGCTGACATCATCCTCGGCAACTGCGATGATCTTGTCATCACCTTCGCCATGGTCAACCATGCGCATAACACCAATAACCCTTGCGCGTACCATGCACATCGGAACAATGTCACACTGGGATATAACGACGATATCAAGCGGATCATGATCATCACCAAGTGTTCTCGGGATGAAGCCGTAGTTTGCAGGGTAGAAAATGGAGGAGAAAAGAACACGGTCAAGCTTCAGCATTCCGGTTTTCTTGTCGAGCTCATACTTGGTTTTACTTCCTTTTGAAATCTCGATAATGGCGTTGACAACATTCGGCTGACCCTCTCCAATCTCAACGTCGTGCCAGGGATTAAAATTCATGGTATGACTTGCTTATTTGATTAATAAAACGGTGTGCTATTATACCATTTTTTTTATAACCTCAAGGGGTGAAAAATCCGGAAATCAGGATTATTTCACCCCCCTGAAAAGCGATGGCAACTTCTTTTAAAACTCCCCTCACCTTTCGGCTTTCGGACGGGAAAAATAGTCTTTGGTTTCGGCGGCAACGACAGGGCTGAGCACGATAAGGGAGACAAGGTTCGGCAGCGCCATAAGGCCGTTGGCAATATCGGCAAAGGTCCAGACCGCCTGAAGGGATGCCACGGAACCAACCATGACGGCGGCAACCCAGAGCCAGCGGTAGGGCATGATGAGTTTTTTGCCGAAGAGGTACTCTATCGCCTTTTCACCGTAGTAGGACCAACCAAGAATGGTTGAAAAAACAAAGGTGAGAAGGCCGAAGGTCAAAACGGCATTGCCAATATAGGGCACCTCGGTAAAGGCTGCGCTGGTAAGCTCGGCCCCTTTCAGACCGCTCTGCCACATGCCGGAGTTGACCACCACGATCCCGGTTGCAAGGCAGACAACAACAGTGTCCCAGAAGGTACCGGTCGAAGAGATAAGCGCCTGTTTTACCGGATGTTTGGTCTGGGCCGCAGCGGCTACAATCGGAGCGCTGCCGAGGCCCGACTCGTTGGAGAAGAGTCCCCGGGCAATACCGAAGCGCATCGCCTCCCTGACACCTGCTCCGGCAAATCCGCCGATAGCGGCCTGACCGGAAAACGCCGATGAGATGATAAGCTGGATGGTATCCATGATGGTCTCATGACGGATAACAAGCAGAACAACACAGCCAAGAACATAAAAAATTGCCATAAAGGGCACAAGGTACTCACAAACCTTCGCAATGGAGCTTATTCCGCCGATAATGACAATGGCGGTGATCACGGTGATCACGGAGCCGGTTATCCAGGGGGAGATGTTGAAATTGTGCTGCACCATAACCGCAATGGAGTTTGCCTGCACCATGTTGCCAATACCGAATGCGGCAACCGAGGTAAAGAGTGCAAAGAGCACTGCAAGCCACTTCATCTTCATCGCCTTTTCAAGCACATACATCGGCCCGCCGGAAACCGTGCCATCCTCTGCAACCGTGCGGTACTTCACCGAGAGCACCGCTTCTGCATATTTGGTGGCAATACCGAAGACGCCGGTCAGCCACATCCAGAGCACCGCACCGGGGCCGCCGGCGGCAACCGCAGTGGCAACTCCGACAATGTTGCCGGTTCCGATTGTGGCGGCGAGGGCGGTAACAAGAGCGCCGAAATGGCTGATCTCCCCTGCGCCCTCTTTCGATCTCGTAAAGGACATCCGGATCGCCGTAAAGGTGTATTTCTGGATAAAGCCGAGCCGGAAGGTCAGGAATATATGGGTTCCGAAGAGCAGAACAAGCAGCGGAACACCCCAGACATATCCGCTGATCTGATCGAGAATTTTTTCAAGTGAAGCCACATTACCCCCATTAATGGTTAGATGATGATGTATGTTATTTTCCGAAAATAACTAATCGAGAGCAATCCCGCGACAGTAAAAGCATCCTGCCAGCCCGGATTCTTTTTATTGCCCTGCTTCTTTGTATCTTGGCCCACTCTTCAGACCATTTTTTTACAACACCCTGCCTGGCAGTCATGAACTGAAAGCAGGAGCACGAAAACACGCAATGGATTTAATAAAGGAAACCGCACGGCGGAAAACGTTTGCCATCATAAGCCACCCGGATGCGGGTAAAACCACACTGACCGAAAAATTTCTGCTCTTCGGCGGCGCCATCCAGACGGCCGGTGCTGTAAAAAGCAACAAGATCCGCAAAACCGCTACCAGCGACTTCATGGAGATCGAAAAGCAACGTGGAATATCGGTTGCCACCTCGGTCATGGGGTTTGAATTTACAGGAAAAAGGGTGAATATTCTCGACACTCCCGGTCACAAGGACTTTGCTGAAGATACCTACCGCACCCTGACGGCAGTGGACAGCGTCATTCTCGTCGTGGACTGCGTCAAAGGCGTTGAAGAGCAGACCGAGAAGCTGATGGAGGTTTGCCGCATGCGCCACACCCCGGTCATCATCTTCATCAACAAGATGGACCGTGAGGGGCGCAACCCCTTTGAACTGCTTGACGAGCTTGAGGCAAAGCTTCAGATCAACGTCAGGCCGCTCACCTGGCCGATCAGCCAGGGGCAGAGCTTCAAGGGGGTATATAACCTTTACAAAAAAGGGCTCAACCTCTTTGAAGCCAATACCACAAAAATCAGCGAAAGCATCATCAAGGTCAGCGACCTGAACGATCCCGAACTGGAAAAATGGATTCCGGAGAGCTTCTGCCGGAAACTTCGCGAAGATATCGCCCTGATTGAAGGGGTCTATGAACCCTTTCATGAGGAGACCTATCGTGACGGCCTGCTTGCTCCGGTCTTTTTCGGCAGCGCCATCAACAACTTCGGCGTCAAGGAGCTGCTTGAAACCTTTCTCACCGTGGCCCCAAGCCCGGATGAACGTGAAGCGGCAGAACGCATTGTCAGGGCTTCGGAACCGGCGATGAGCGGGTTTGTCTTTAAAATCCACGCCAATCTCGACCCGAATCATCGAGACCGCACCGCCTTCTTCCGGATCTGTTCCGGCAGTTTTGAGCGCAACAAGTTTTACTACCACACCCGGCTGCAGAAAAAAATCCGCTTTTCAAGCCCGACCCAGTTCATGGCCAATGAAAAAAGTGTGGTTGACGAGTCGTTTCCCGGAGACGTGATCGGCCTTTACGACAACGGTTCACTGAAAATCGGTGATACCCTTACCGAAGGCGAGGAGCTTCACTTCCGCGGTATCCCGAGCTTCTCTCCGGAGATCTTCAAGGCGCTCGAAAACCGCGACCCGATGAAGGCCAAACAGCTCGACAAGGGGATACGCCAGCTCACCGAAGAGGGGGTCGCCCAGCTCTTCATCCAGCACGGAGCCCGCAAAATTATCGGCACCGTCGGCGAACTCCAGTTCGACGTCATCAAATTCCGTCTGGAACACGAGTATGGTGCCCAGTGCGACTTCACTCCCCTGCGCTTCCACAAGGCATTCTGGATAACCGGCAGCAACAAGGAGATGCTTGACGAGTTTCTGCGCCGCAAATGGAATGCCATTGCGCTTGACAAGGAGGATCATCCGGTCTTTTTTGCCGAGAGCGAATGGATGATGAAAACCGCACGGGAGGACTATCCCGACCTGGAGTTCCATACTACCTCGGAGTTCAAAACCGAAGGTTCGAAATAAGGGGCTCTACATCCTTGCAATGGGGATGATAGCACTGCATAAAAGGGGGTATTTTGTTTTCAGGATTGTCGAAGATATATTTGAGTTTATAGCGACGGACTGTGGATTGCTGCGGAATATGACAGGTCTGTCGAATGTACATACCTGTATACAGCGTAACGTATGGATACTTCGAGCGACCAATACGATACCCCCTGGAAAAAGGCTATTGAGCACTACTTCCAGGAGTTCATGGCATTTTATTTCCCGGATGCCCATGCTGAAATAGATTGGTCAAAAGGTCAAATCTTTCTGGATCAGGAGCTGCGGGCCGTGGTTCAGGATGCCGAATTAGGAATGCGTTTTGTTGACAGGCTGGTCAGGGTCAATGTACTGAATGGTGATGAAAAATGGATATACATTCACGTTGAAGTACAAGGGGCAATGCAGGCTGAATTTGCCAAACGCATGTTTGTCTACAACTACAGAATTTATGATCGATATGACCGGCCTGTAGCCAGTTTGGCGGTACTGGCTGATGAGCATAAGCAATGGAAACCAACCTCTTATGGTTTTTCCGTGCTGGGATGCACCCACGCCATCACATTCCCGGTGGCCAAGTTGGCCGATTACGAAAACAAACTTGATGAACTGCTGACATCGGATAATGCTTTTGGATGGATTACTGCAGCGCACATCCTGACTCAGCAGACCCGAAAGAAGCATCAGGAACGCTACGAAGCAAAACTCCGTTTGATAAGAATACTCTATCAGCGTCAATGGGATAAACAACGAGTCATTGATTTATTTTGTGTTGCAGATTGGTTGATGCAACTGCCGGAATGGCTGAACAGCATGATCTGGCAAGAACTTGAAACAATCGAGGAGAGACAAAAAGTGCAATACATTACAAGCGTAGAACGAATCGGAATGGCCAAGGGGATGGCCAAGGGGATGGCCAAGGGGATGGCCAAGGGAGAAGCAGAAGGAATAGTCAAAGGCCGTGTTGAAGGCGAATCCAGATTACTGAAAAGACAGCTTGAACGCCGCTTTGGCCTTTTGCCTCAGTGGGTATCAGAGCAGTTAGGAAGTGCCAAAGAAGAGGAGTTGGAGGCATGGAGTGAAGCTATTCTCACTGCCCCGACACTTGAAGCTGTTTTTGGAAAAACCGACGTATAGTACACGACAAAAACATGACGCTATCCATCCCGCAATCATTCAGAGAGGTTTTATCATGAAAATTCAGTTACAGGATAAAATGCATGTCCTGTCTGTTGATCATAAATCGAGTAATATCAAAGGCTTGAATAAACTGGCAGGTTCAATAAAATTCTTAAGCGTTGATCCGTTAAAATTTCAGGAGGAGCAACGAAATGAGTGGAGTATAGTTAACTAAACTACAGAGACTGCGCACAGGGCCGGAACACATGGAAACAGCAACACGCATCCGGACGCTCTCACTGGCAGCCTCGGTTATCGCCATCAGCCTGCTGCACTACCTGACGCCGCTCCAGCTTCCCTATCTGCACGACATCTTCCAGCGGCTCTACTATCTGCCGATCATCCTGTCGGGGCTCTGGTTCGGCTTCCGGGGCGGTCTCTTCTGTTCACTCTTCGTCAGCATCCTCTACGCCCCACATATACTCTACCAGTGGGGCGGCCACCCCGGCATGGAGATGGAAAAATATCTTGAGATACTGCTCTACAATACAGTCGGAATTGTCACCGGCATGCTCTCGCAACGGGAACGGGAAAGAACCGGAGAACTCCAGAAAAGCAGCCGCGAGTTGACCGAGTCCTATCGCAAACTGCAGAAGCAGTCAACAGAGACCATCATCATAGAAGAGCAGTTACGGCGCGCCGAGAAGCTCTCCACCCTGGGGGAGATGGCCTCAGTCCTCGCGCACGAGATCCGAAACCCCCTCAGCTCCATCCGCGGAACTGCCGAAATCCTCCGGGACGACTACCTGCCCGACAACCCCAAACATGAGTTCATCGATATACAAATCCGCGAGACCGAACGACTGAACCGGGTGGTGGAGGAGTTTCTGCACATGGCGCGCCAGCAGCCGATGGCGATGAAGCCCTGCCGGGTGCAGGATGAGCTGGAGACCATCGTAACCCTCGTGATGAACGATGCCCGCAAACGGCAGGTTGCACTACAACTTCAGCCGAACGCTGTTGCAATGATCGTTATGGCCGACAGCGAGAAGCTGCGCCAGGCATTCCTGAACATCATCATCAACGCACTGCAGGCAACGCCGGAGGGAGGGCGCATCACCATCTCAACAGCACTCGATCAGCATGCATTCTGCGAAATCCGCTTTTGCGACAGCGGCCCGGGCATTGAAAAAGCGGTTCTGGATCGTATTTTTGAACCGTTCTTTACCACCAAACCCGATGGAACGGGACTTGGTCTTGCGATCACAAAAAACATCATTGAAAACCATAAAGGAACACTGCTTGTAGAGAGTGAAGCGGGGAATGGCACAACCGTCACCATCAGACTTCCTTTGCTCCTGGCAGATTCGGGAGAAGCAACGTGAAAGCAAAAATACTTGTCATCGACGACGACACCTCACTGCGCAGGGTGCTTGAATATAACCTTCAGGAAGAGGGGTATGCTGTAGAGGCCGCTGCTTCAGGAGAAGAGGGGCTGGCACGACTTGAGGAGTTCGGGCCGCATCTGGTTATCACCGACATGAAAATGACCGGTATGGATGGCATGAGGGTGCTCAAAACTGTTCGGGAACGATCTCCGGAAACGCTTGTGATCATCATCACCGCCTTCGGAAGTGTTGATGCCGCCGTGGAAGCGATGAAAGCCGGCGCCTTCGACTATATCACCAAACCCTTCAACCGCGATACGCTCCGCATCACGGTCAGAAAGGCATTGCAGTTCTCCGGCCTGAGCGAGGAGAACCGCCGACTCAAACGGGTACTCTCCGACAGAGAGGATTTCCGCACCATCATCGGTTCTTCAAAAGAGATGGAGCAGCTCTTTGCGGTGATCCGCAAGGTGGCTGACACCGAGGCTTCAGTACTCATCACCGGTGAGTCCGGCACAGGCAAGGAGCTGGTTGCCCGCTCCATTCATGCCGGAAGTTCCCGCAGGGATGGTCCGTTCGTTACCATAAACTGTGCCGCCATTCCCCGCGACCTGCTTGAGAGCGAGCTGTTCGGCCATATCAGAGGTGCGTTTACCGGAGCAATAAAGGATAAAACCGGAAAATTCCAGCTTGCCAACGGCGGGACCCTCTTTCTTGACGAAGTCGGTGAACTGCAACTTGAGCTGCAACCGAAACTCCTCAGGGCACTGCAGGAAAAGGAGGTTGAGCCGGTTGGCGGCTCGAAGGTTGAAAAACTTGATGTCCGGGTCATATCAGCCACCAATCTTGATATCGACCGGGCTGTGGAGGAAGGCTCCTTCCGCGAAGATCTCTACTACCGACTCGCCGTCATCCCTCTCCATCTTCCCCCGCTTCGCGAACGACGGGAGGACATTCAGCTCCTTGTCCGCTATTTCTCATCAAAACATGGAGGAGAAGCGGTCACCTTTGAGAAGAGCGCGCTTGCATTGCTGAAGGAGTATGACTGGCCCGGAAACGTGCGTGAGCTTGAAAACACCGTCGAGCGCATCCTTATCATGCGAAACAGCGATACCATAACCGTGGATGAACTGCCCTCCAAATTCCGGGAGAAGAGAACGACGGGCCGCGCCATACTCCGGCTGCCGGAAGAGGGGTACCCGCTTGAACAACTTGAACGGGAAATTGTGGTTGAAGCGCTTGAACGCAATGGGTGGAACCAGACCGCTGCCGCCCGCTTTCTCAGAATACCCCGCCATACCCTTATCTACCGGATTGAGAAGTATGGTATCGAACAGCCCGGGAAATAACCGGATCCGGCGTTATCTCCTGCTCTTCACGTCGCACTTCTCCTCCAGCAACATGGAGAATAGTCAACCCTGAGTGTAGAATATTCTCCATATCTTTCATCATACAGAGAACGCCCTCCCGCCTGGAACAGGCCTCGCCGGGTTTGGCACGATATCTGTTACTCTCTAATAGCTGGCAGAACCCGGCAATGGAACCTTTACCTGTTCAATACAGGTAATAGCTGATACATCTATAACCCTTGCAGCACATCTATCCTTTACCATATGATTATGAAACACCGTACCTATACAGTCAAAGGCATGTACTGCCCGGCGTGTAAAGAGATTATTGAAGAGACGCTGCTTGAGTCAGGAAAAGTCACCGAGGCCGAAGCATCCATGGCAAAGGGAACGGTAAGGGTGAGCTATGAGGGCGAAAATGTTACCGCCGGAGAGCTGAACGCACTCTTTTCCAACGGGGCCTATACCTTTTCCGACACCCCTGCACAAAAAAACAGTGTTGATGATCTCCTGAAAGCTGCTGCCGTAGCGCTGATCATAACAGGATTTGTTACCACAATCTCCTATTCCGGACTGCAAAGTATCCCGGCAATCGGCACGGCAAGCTCCTTTGGCGCGCTCTTTCTCTTCGGGCTCCTTGCCGGACTTTCAAGCTGCGCCGCACTTGTCAGCGGAGTGCTTCTCTCACTCACATCGCAATGGATGAGCAAATACAAGGAAGATACATCACTCCTGCATAAAATGGAACCCCATCTCTTTTTCAACATCGGACGTATTGCAACCTACACACTCTTCGGTGCGCTGCTCGGGCTTCTTGGCGAAACCATCCGTCTCTCGCCGGCATTTACATCGTTTATGATCGTAACCATTTCACTCCTGATGATTGTGCCCGCGCTGCAGATGCTCGGCATCACCTTCTTTAACCGCTTCAGCATTGCACTGCCGAAAAAAGCAGGTCGCCCCTCATCACTATCCGGAAAGAGAACCGCTTCTCCACTGCAGGCCGCAGGTGCCGGAGTCATGACCATACTGGTACCATGCGGTTTTACCATGGCAGCGGAAGGTGCAGCAATACTCTCCGGTTCGGCATCGACGGGAATGCTCATCATGCTTTTTTTTGTACTCGGCACAACACTCCCGCTCTTCATCATCGGTTTTTCAAGCACAAAACTCGGAAGCAACCCCCGAACATCCAGACTCTATATGAAAACTGCCGGAATGCTTATCATCCTCTTTTCATTCTATAATATGAATGACCGCTTCGATCTCACCGGCCGGTTCTCCCTGGCGGGAAGTTCCGGAGCCGGAACATCAGAGAGCGTTGCCGTTGCCGCTGTAACAAACCAGAGAGAACAAACTGCCGCTGAGGGCAATGCTGCACTTGTCAAAACCATCTATACCAATGCAGAGGATATTACTCCCTCAACCTTCCAGGTCAAAACAGGCCAGAAAGTACGTATGGTTGTTGATTCTCGCGATACTGGCACCGGATGCATGAGCACTATCATGATTCCCGGTCTCTACGAGAAACCGCAGTCACTGGTTAAGGGAACACCGGTTATTATGGAGTTCACGGCAAAAAAACCGGGCAGCTATAAAATCACCTGCGCCATGGGAGTGCCAAGGGGCGTTATCAATGTCAAGTAATGACTTCAATCTTTTCCTTGAAAAAACAATGAAAAATATCTCTCTCTTCCTGGCCGTTGCGCTGAGTATAGTCATGGCGGTAATCGGCATCGGTGCGGGATACTGGCTCACTCCGCAGTACTCTCTATCCATGTATGACAAAAACAGCATGGATCTGGGCCAACCGGACAAATGGGTTGACCTGCGCTACCTTGACGGCATGATCGCCCACCACCGGGGAGCAATCCTGCTTGCTGAAAAGGCCTCGATAAGCCAGCGGACGGAGATCCGAAATCTGTGCAAGGAGATCCTGAAAAACGAGCCTGTTGCCATAGCCGAACTCTACAAATGGAAAAAGGAGTGGTATGGAGACCAGAGAAAGGTCCGGGACCCGCAGGTAGCGAACCTCGGGAGCAGTGACAGCAAGCTGGATCTGCGTTTCCTAAATGCTCTGATAGCTCATCATGAAAATGGCGTCCGCATGACCAGGGAGATCCGCCTGAAATCGAGCAGGAGTGAAGTACTCGACAATGCCGATGCTGTGGAGCTGTTCCTCAAGGGGGGGCTTGGTATGCTCAGGGAGTGGAGAAAAGAGTGGTATAACGTTATTGACACAAATCCCTACCTATGACAACGACCGGAACATACAGCGTGAAAGGGATGCACTGCGCAAGCTGTGCAGCCATCATCACCAAAAAGCTCTCAAAGGTTGAGGGAATCACCCGGGCCGATGTCAATCTTGCCACAGAGAAGGTCACCATTGCATTCGATCATGAAACCCTTCCGGTTGAAGCACTCAATGATGCTGTCAGCAGGTATGGCTATGCCATTGCTGCTGAGCCGGGAGCCGCAGGCGCCGGGGAATCGCAGAAAATCGCAGCTTCCGTAGCCATCCGCCTGAAGGAGGAGAAAGAGCAGGCGCTTCTTGATCAGAAAGCAAAGGTGCAGTTTGCCCTGCCGATAGCCCTGCTCATCTTTATCCTCATGATGTGGGATATCGGCTCAAGATTTATTGAGAGTGTCCCGAACCTTCCAATCCCGATGGAGCTGTTCAATATTATCTCCATGGTTCTTGCCACCTGGTTTGTCTTCAGGATCGGAGCACCATTCCTGCACGGCATCGTCATGTTCCTGCAGAGCGGAGCCGCAAGCATGGATACCCTCATCGGCATCGGTACCCTCACGGCATACGTCTACAGCGCACTCATCACCCTTATCCCCTCACTGCGGGAGCTGCTGCGCGTGCCCGACTACACCTACTTTGACGTCACCATTGTGGTAATCGGTTTTGTTCTGCTCGGCAAATATCTTGAGGCCCGCTCAAGGATGAAAACCGGTGAAGCCATTGAAAAGCTGATTAATCTTCAGGCCAAAACCGCCATTGTGCTCAGGGAGGGAAAAGAGATCGAGATTCCGTCAGAAGCGGTCAGAAAAGGCGACACGGTTATCATCAAACCCGGTGCAAAACTTCCGGTAGACGGCATCATCATTGAAGGGTTCTCCGCAATAGACGAATCGATGGTGACAGGAGAGTCCATTCCTGCTGATAAAAAGAGCGGGGATGAGGTTATCGGCGGCACCATCAACAAACAGGGCTCCTTCACCTTCAGGGCATCAAATGTCGGCTCCGACACGGTTCTGGCCCGCATCATCCGGATGGTTGAAGAGGCGCAGGGGTCAAAAGCGCCGATACAGGAGATTGCCGACAAAATCGCCGGGATTTTTGTGCCTGTTGTGCTCATTATTGCGGCTGCAACCTTCCTGATCTGGATCACTGTCGGCTCTTCATACCTCGGGTTTTCAGTCGCCCTCTCCTACGCCATATCGGGCATGGTCGGCATTCTGGTGATCGCCTGCCCCTGTGCGCTCGGGCTGGCAACCCCGACCGCCATCATCGTAGGCATCGGTAAAGGGGCTGAATACGGCATCCTTATCCGCAACGCCGAAAGCCTTGAAAAACTCAGCTCGATCGATACCGTTGTGTTTGACAAAACCGGCACCATTACCACCGGAAGCCCAAAGGTTACCGACGTCACCCCTCTCAGTGAAGGCACAACATCAGAGTCGCTGCTAGAGATCGCGGCCAGTGTTGAAAACCGCTCCGAACACCCTCTGGCAGAGGCTATTCTTGATGAGGCAAAAAAGCGCTCGATCACCCTCAGGGATATCTCGGAATTCAAAGCACTTGAGGGGATGGGTGTATCGGCAACCATTGCCGGGCTGCCGGTTACTATCCGCAAGCCGCTGGAGACTGAAAGGGAACTTGCCGAAGTCAAGAGGCTTCAGGCAGAGGGAAAGACCGTTGTCATGATTGAAGAGAACCGGATCGCTCTGGGGTTGATTGCGCTCAGTGACACCGTCAAAACTGAGGCGAAGGCGGCCGTAGCGGCACTGCACAGGAGAGGGCTGAAGGTCATCATGCTGACCGGCGACAACCGTGCTGCGGCGAACTACATGGCTGGTCAGGTCGGCATTGATGAGGTGATTGCAGAGGTTCTCCCCACAGAAAAGGCGGCTAAAATAAAGGCGCTTCAGACTGAAGGGAGAAAGGTCGCCATGGCGGGTGACGGCATCAATGATGCTCCTGCCCTCGCCCAGGCCGATGTCGGCATTGCCATGGCAACGGGAACCGACATTGCCATAGAGTCCGCAGGGATAACCCTGCTGAAGGGCGATATCAACAAGGTTGCCCAGGCCATCACCCTCTCACGCTCAACCATGAGGGTTATCCGCCAGAACCTCTTCTGGGCTTTTATCTACAACATCATCGGCATACCGCTGGCAGCGGGTGCACTCTATCCCTTCTGGGGAATCTTTCTGAACCCGGTATTTTCAGGGCTTGCGATGGCCGGAAGCAGCGTTTCGGTAGTAAGCAACTCACTGCGCCTGAAGGCAAAAAAACTGAAGTAAAAAAGGCTGAATGTTCCGGGAAGAGACTTACCTCCCGGAACTGTCGGACTCCTCTCCGAACCAGACAACAGCATAGGAGTCGGATATGGCCAGACCAACCGCATTCCAAGTGAGTCGCTGCCACTTGCCGGAGTTGGTGATAACCGCATTATGGGCGGACGATGCTTCCCAGAGAGCCAATGCATGAGCCGGCACCATCCTGCCGCTGCTCGAAAAGGCCGCAACTTCAAAGCCGTTTCCGTTGTAGGAGGTCAACTCCCTCGGCTTGCTCCACATCTTCAGTACACTCTCTCCGCCGTTGTAGCAGACCGGCTGCCACGGACCATATTCTGACCAACTGTGCAGGTTGCAGGAGCCTGAAGGCGGATGAGCTTCAAGGTCACGCACATGTAGGCGGGCAACATGCGAAAGATTTGGCGAAAGCGGAATGGAGGAGAGACCCTGACTCCTGCGATAGTCCATAAGTATCCTGTACAACTGTGCTTCCGCATCCGTCAGAGCAACCGTTGACGCCGAGGCGACGTTCCGGCTTTCGGCAGTTACCGCTCCGCGTGAAGCCTGAAGAGTCCCGGAATCACCTTCATACAAAGAGCCATCAATGGCAAAAGCGGAAGGAGAAAAAGAGATAACGAGAGCGGCAGAAAGCGCTATCCCTGCAATTGAACGTAACAAACTACTCATATCCTGAATCATAAACAGTGTCAAATCCATAAACATCAACGCATCCGCAATATAGCGTAAATATGGTGAATTACACTCTTACCGGGAATGACCACTCTGTTTTTTTGGCAGCAATGATTTCACTACCAGCAGGAGAAGCAAAACAGATGCAGCAATGGAAAGAATGCCTCCCCCCTCGTGAGCCCCTTTACTGACCCAATGCATGATGTCGTAACCGAGATAGCTGTAGAGATCATTGACCACTACTCCCGCAATGAGAGAGATGAGTACAATGCTCACCAGATAGATAAGCGCGGATTTTCTTCCAAGCATTCTGAAAATCACCGGGAGCGATGCCGCATTGGTTGCCGGGCCTGCCAGGAGAAACACAAGGGCTGCTCCCGGCGACAGTCCTTTCAGGGCAAGAGCAGCAACGATCGGAGTCGAAGCTGTAGCGCAGACGTAGAGCGGGATGGAAACGATAAACATCAGAAGCATCGAAAGATATTCATTCGACAGATAGCGGCTGACCATCTCCGTTGAAACAAAAACCGAGATCAGGCCGGAGAGCAGGATACCGATAAAGAGCCAGAGACCGACATCTTTCAAGAGACCGCCAAAAGCAAAGCTCATGCCGTGCCTGAATTTTTCAACCACCGTGGGCTTTTTCTCCGCTTCCTTCTTTGCATTGCCGCAGCAGCATGAAGATGTGCATGCGCTCTCCCCCGGTTTATCTGCGTCAGCCGCTACGTTGCTTTCGCTCTGTTTCTCTGAAAAAGAGACCGCAATACCGGTAAAAACCGCCATAAAGAGCGCAACTACCGGACGGAAAACGGTCATCAGCGGATCGAGCAGAGCCCAGGAGACGGCAATGGAGTCCACCCCGGTTTCGGGTGTTGAAATAAGAAACGCTGCAACCGGGCCATTCCCGGAGCCCTGTTTTTTCAGCCCTGCTGCCGCCGGAAGCACGCCGCAACTGCACAGGGGAATGGGAATACCAAATAACGATGCCTTGAAAATGCTTACAACTCCCCTGCCACCAAGATGGGTCGCAATAAAATTGTCAGGAACAAAGGCCTTGAGCAGCCCGGCAATAAAAAAGCCGAGCAGCACAAAGGGGGCGGATTCAAGAAGCACACTCCACGAAGCGAGAAGTACTTTCGAGACAACAATCAATAATTCATTCATAAGAAAACCTCAATTGGAGTACTTTTGCACACATTCTCACATGATTATATGTTCATGTTTAAAGCAAAAAAAAAAGAGCAGTGTTACTTCCCTTCCCTGATGTGTTCGGAACCGGTCCGGATAAGCGTTGAGACATGGGTGTCGTCAAGAGTGTAGAGCACATTCTTTCCCTGCTTGCGCGACTTCACCAGCTTGGCATCCCGCAGCACCCTCAACTGATGCGACACTGCCGACTGATTCATGCCGAGAATAGAGGTGAGATCACAGACACAGAGTTCCGAGAGACAAAGCGCATTGAGAATGCGAATCCGCGTGTGATCGCCAAGCACCTTGAAAAGCTGTGCGAGCTCCTCCTGCAGCGGCTCCCCCGGCATCTCTGTGCGAACACGCTCCACCACATCCGGATGAAAACACTCCTCCTGACAACCTTCAGCTCTATGATCCTGCATAGCTATAACTCAATTACATGAACAACCATTCATATGATAATAAAAACAGATATATTCGCAAAATCTCTCCTCTTCAAAAATAAATCCCGGCAAAGATGTTGCTGGATTGCGGATTATCCGCTTTATTATACGAAGTGGCTATATGAAAGATTCCATTATCAACACGAATCAAGGAGAGACCGATGAAAGGAAATCCGAAAATAATCGAAAAACTCAACAGCCTGCTCGCTGACGAGCTGACGGCAATCAACCAGTACATTGTGCATTCGGAGATGTGCAGCAACTGGGGTTATGAAAAACTCCACAACGCTGATGAGAAACGTGCGATTGATGAAATGAAACATGCCGAAAAACTTATTGCAAGAATCCTCTTTCTCGAAGGTATTCCGGTAGTCACCGACCTCAAAAAAATAAAGATAGGTGCCGATGTGGCTGCCCAGCACAAAAACGACCGGCACTCCGAAGATGGCGCCATTGCCTCCTACAATGACGGAATCAGGCTTGCTGTTGAAGTCGGAGATAACGGAACCAGAGAGCTGCTTGAATCAATCCTCCGCGATGAGGAAGCCCACATAGACTGGCTTGAGGCTCAGATTGACCAGATCAGCCAGATGGGGATACAGAACTATCTTGTAGAACAGCTTGGATAAGGGCGGCAATATTAATTTTAAAAGGGCGATCACGCAGGATCGCCCCTACAGAAAATCGTCTGTTTCGTGGTTCAAAATCTTCTCCCCCGCTCACGACAATTTATAGCAGCACGTTCTGAAAACTCTACGTTCACTGTTTTTCAGCTTCAGCAATAATCTTGTCAAGGGATGGAAACAGCTCTTCCGCCGGGATGGTGCGGTTATTGCGATACTCTTCCAATCCCTCCGTAACCAATTGCATAAAGGTTATCTGATCAAGCATCTTCTGGTATTGTTCCGCATCGAGCAGCACTGCGGCACTCTTTCCATGCTGCGTTAAAAGCAGAGGTTTCTTGCTGACGGAAAGCTCCTCCATGTACCGTTTAATATTGTTTCTGAAATCAGTTAACGGCGTAACATTTCTTGTATCGATGGCGTGCATGGCATGTCAGAAATAAATATGACAGAATAATGTACAATATAACGTCATTCAAGGACAAAACATCTACACCCCGTTATAAATTCATTCCGTGAGCTCCAGCTATCCAAACAGTTCGCCCTGATGCAATCCGGAATCGGATTGAGTTCGTGCTGAAGCCGCTCTCTTGCGGAGTGCGGGCGTGGTGATGGTTTCGTCTCCATTGAGGTGGTCGCAAAGCATGGGCGACGCGGGATCAAAGGCTTCAAAAGCTTTGCATGATTTTGTCTGGCTGGAAACAGCGTAGCAGTAAAGGCATCCGTGCGGGCAGGTGTCATAGCTGCCGATATCGCGGCTCTCGACACACCCGCAGGCGTGACGCTGGCTGCTGTCTTTTTTGGTTACCGTCATCCTTCGGCCGCAAATGCGCTCGACAAGCCCGCCATCAATACAGCGGCTGTGCATGATGCCGTAACGGGAGAGATCAACCTCCTGGCTGCAGGTAAAGAGTTCAATGTTCTGTTTTGCAGCGATGTCGGCAACAATAGATGCAAGCTCCTCCATCTCCGCGTTGTCGGGCAGGGTGAAGCGAAGATTGCGCATACGGCTTCTCACCTTGCGGTAGTCGTCAAGAAAGCTGATGATACAGCGCTCTGTATAACCGGAAAATCGTTCTGCGAGCTTTTGAAATGAAGCAGCATGCCAGGCCGGGGTAAACTGATCGGTGATGACAACGGGATCATACCTCCACACCACTTTTTCCGGCCCAATAAGTCGGGAGAGCCGCCGGAACACCTCAACAAGAGAGCCTTTTTCAGGCACACCGGGCTCCAGCGTTGCGTCATAGGGTGTCAGGGTAAAAAGAAAATAATATGAGTATCCGAGAGCATCGATTTCCGGCAGACGCGAGAGAAAGGGTTCAGGGTTCTTGGTCCAGAAGACAAGGGCATCAACCGTTGCCGGGGCAAGCATAATTCTGCTCACCTGTTTCGGCTGCATGGGGTTGCGCACCAGCACCTCACCGGCCTTCAGGCGGTTCACAAGCCACTCACCGTAGAAGGCGGGGATGTCGGTACGGCGGCTGGCGCTGATAATCATAATGGCACCTCTATTAATCTATTCCTGTATTCAAAAGGGCGATCACGCAGGATCGCCCCTACACAATTTCGTGCCTTTTCGTCTGTTTCGTGGTTCAAAAATCTTTCTCTTCAATCCAAAATCCGGAATCAAAAATTCACAATCTCACCTCAATGATATCACTCCAGCGGGTTGTGTAAGCGGGAGAGAGTTTTTCCTGCCGCTGCTTCCAGCCCGATGAACTGTCGGAGGCTACGCGGAGTGTTCCAGGTCCGTAACGGGAGTTCAGCGCATCAAGTGCCTCCATCAGGCTTGCCGATCTCCCCTGTTTTTCCGGCAGCGGATCGGTGTCGAAAAGCGAAAGCGTAGTCTGTTGCGGTTCGCTCACGGAACCGATCCCGCTCAGAATAACCCCGGCTTTTTTGTACTCATATCCCCTCCGGTAGAGACGCTCAAGCGCAAGCGTTGCCGCCTTGAGCAGAAGCAGGGTATCGTTTGAGGGTGCCGGAAGCGAAAGGGTCTCGGTTCCCCAGTACCGCTTCTCCTTTGGGGCAAACGGGCTGGTACAGGCAAAAACCGTAACCAGCGAAGCTCTTGATTCTTCCCGGCGGAGCTTGAACGCACATTTGGAAGCAAAATGCACCACGGCATGCTGAAGCTCCTCTTTTAGAGTAACGGAGGTACCGAACGAACGGGATGTACAGATCGACTGCTTTGGTGACCGCACCAGTTCAAGCGAGAGGCATGAGCGGCCATTCAGCTCCTCCTGCACCCTTGCCCCGGTAATATGGAGGTTCCGTCGGACCCAGGGAGCAGGCACACAGGCAAAATCAAGTGCGCTATGAATTCCGTTCCGGTGCAGGAGCACGCCGTAACGCCTCCCGATTCCCCATATATGCTCAACCTCCATGCCGGAGAGGGCATCGCGGATCCCGGCATCGGTTCTCAAGAGAAAAACGCCCCCGAGTGCCGGGTTTTTCTTGGCCATACGGCTTGCCGCCTTGGCAAGGGTTTTGGTTGCACCGATACCGATGCTGACCGGAATGCCGGTATGCTTCTCCACTGTCCGCCGCATCTGACGGGCATAGCTGTCAAGATCAAATCGGTCAAACCCGCTGAGGTCAAGAAAACATTCGTCAATGGAGTAGATCTCAATATCGGGCGCAAAATCGGCGAGAGTCCTCATCACCCGCCCGGAGATATCACCATAGAGCGGAAAGTTGGCAGAGTAAACTGCTACCTGATGCCGCCGAAGCAGCTCCCGGCACTTGAATGCCGGTTCACCCATACCGAGACCTATAGCCTTGGCCTCTTCCGACCGGGAGATAAAACAGCCATCGTTGTTGGAGAGCACCACAACCGGACGACCCCTCAATCCGGGGTTGAACAGCCGCTCGCACGACACATAAAAGTTGTTGCAGTCAATCAGGGCAAACATGACGCTCTACCTGGCCTTGTGGATGATATAGGTTACAACACCCCATACCAGAAAATCATTCTCCTCCGTGATCCGTATCGGAGTGAACTCCTCGTTGGCCGGCATCAGGAGAAGCCCGTCAGCGTGCTGCATAATCCGCTTGACCGTAAACTCCCCGTCAAGAAAACAGATGGCAATATCGCCATCCTTCGGATCAATGGATTTGTCAATTACCAGTATATCCCCTTCCATAATCCCGGCATCAATCATGGAGGAACCCTTTACCCTTGCATAAAAGGTGGCGGCCGGATGGCGGACAAGCGCCTTGTTGAGATCAAGGCTGAGCTCCATATAATCATCAGCCGGAGAGGGAAACCCGGCTGAGACCCCGGTTTCGGCAAACGGAAGCCGCAGTTCGGTCGAAAGATCCGGCGAGTAAAAGTCAATCACACGACTCTGATATATTCTGGTCAGTTTCATAGGTATTCATCCATTCTGACGGCAATGGTGATCAGGTGAAATCAAAAAGAGCCGCCCGCAAATACAAGCAAACAAATATATAACGTATACAAAAAGCGTGCAGATATCCTGCCGTACGGCAACCGGAACATCCTCTTTGTCTCTGGGTAAACATAAACAGAATCAACTGCATTTCCCCCTGATTTCTGAACACCTTTACTTCGGTCAAAAAAATTTGCTACTCCATTGAGAGTGTTCCTGTGATTTTTTTTGGGAGTGAGCTAAAGCATTGTGTAACTTGACGCATTCAGAAAAGTGGCACCGCTCATCATAACCCGGAAGGAGAGATCAATGGTATAGCCGCCGAGCATATAGGAGCCAAAGAGATCTATCTGGTATCGGAACCGATAGCCGCTGCCATCGGCATTGGACTTGAGTTCAATGAGGCAAGAGGAAACATGATTGTCGATATCGGGGGCGGCACAACAGATATCGCCGTTATTTCACTTGGCGGTATTGCATCCGGAGAGTCTCTGCGGGTTGCCGGAACTGATATAACCAACTCGATTATCCGGCACTTCCGGAAGACCTACAACATGTCCATCGGTGAACGTACCGTTGAAGAGATAAAAATGCAGATCGGCTCTGCCTACAAGCTCGACACAGAAATGACCATGACCGTAAAGGCGGTCAACATCAAATCCGGCCTTCCCGAAGCAATGAAAGTCGATTCAGTAACCATCAGGGAGGCCATTTCCACCCCGATCGGCCAGATCATTACTTCGATAAAAAAAACCCTTGAGATGCTGGTCGTAAAACCGGAACTCTCGGTGGACATTCTTGATCGCGGCATTTTCCTTGCAGGTGGAGGAGCACTCATCAAGGGCATTGACAAGAAAATCTACGAAGAGACCAAACTTGCCGTCCATATCACCGATGACCCTCTGACCGCTGTAGCAAGGGGAACTGGTGAAATCCTTGAAAATATCGAAAAATACCGCCCGGTGCTCCATTCGAGCAAACGCTATGCGCTGAGAATCCCGGGATAAGGCAAGCCTCCTCTCCTGAGCCATTTTTTCAAGGCATTCATTTCCGCAATTACCGCATACAACAACAAAAGCCGCAGCAATGCGGCTTTTGTTGTTGTGTCGAAAAGGCCTGTCTTACTATTCGTCAACCTTGATTCTCATGGAGAAGAAGGAACGATGAACATAAACCAGTGAGAGAGCAAAG
The DNA here is from genome assembly GCF_001975465.1 of Chlorobium sp. KB01. NCBI lineage: Bacteria > Pseudomonadati > Chlorobiota > Chlorobiia > Chlorobiales > Chlorobiaceae > Chlorobium > Chlorobium sp. KB01. The sequence continues at coordinate 3,478 of NZ_MPJE01000027.1, read as the reverse complement.
AAAATTGCCGACATGGTCAGCGCAAGCTGCGGAGGCAGCTCGATAGCCAGCTCAATGGCAAGCAAACCAAAAAGCGTGGTGAACTTGATGATCGGATTCAGGGCAACCGAAGAGGTGTCCTTGAATGGATCGCCAACCGTATCACCGACAATTGAGGCATCATGCAGTTCGGTACCTTTGGCGTTAAGCTCGGTTTCAACAAGCTTTTTCGCATTGTCCCAGGCTCCACCGGCATTGGCCATGAAGATTGCCTGATAGAGACCAAAAAGGGCAATGGAGATCAAATACCCGATAAAGAAGAAGGAGTCAAGACAGGCAAAGGCCAGTGTTGTAAAGAACACGGTCAGAAAGATGTTGAGCATACCTTTCTGCGCAAACTTCGTGCAGATCTCCACAACCTTCTTGCTGTCCTCAATTGAAGCCTTTTCTGCACCACTATCCAGCTTGATGTTCTGCTTGATGAACTCAACCGCATAGTAGGCTCCGGTAGTTACCGCATTGATGGATGCACCGGTAAACCAGTAGATCACTGCGCCGCCCATCATGAGACCGAGCAGGAACGGTGGCGAGAGAATGGAGAGCTTTGCAATGGAGCTGACATCGGCAAGACCGTTGGTAAGGATCATGATAATCGAAAAAATCATGGTCGTTGATCCCACCACAGCCGTACCGATAAGCACCGGCTTGGCCGTTGCCTTGAAGGTATTGCCTGCGCCGTCATTGGCTTCAAGGTAGCGTTTTGCATTGGTAAAGTCAGGCTGGAAGCCGAACTCGCTCTCAATCTCTTTCGGCGAAACATTTTCGATAAGCGAAAGCTCATAGACCGACTGTGCGTTATCGGTAACAGGTCCGTAGGAGTCCACGGCAATGGTCACCGGACCCATGCTCAGGAAGCCGAACGCGACAAGACCGAAAGCAAAGACGGAAGGAGCAAGCATGATCACCTTGTCAAGCCCGACCGTAAGGAGTCCCTGTGCAGCAATAAGCTCGGGAGTAAGTCCCAGTGTCGTTATTCCAAGCGTACTGAGCCCGTAAGCGCCTGCCATCAGACCCACAATGGCAAGACCCATCCAGTAGGAGCTGAAGTTACCGGCAACCAGACCGGAGAGAATGTTCAGGGCGGCTCCACCCTCTTTGGTGCACTGCACAACGTTGCGTACATGGGCACACTCGGTTGAGGTAAAGCGGTTGACCAGTTCAGGAATAAGAGCACCGGCAATTGTTCCGCAGGTGATAATCGAAGCGAGCTTCCACCACATGGTACCGTCACCGAGCGTGCGGATCAGGTAGTACGATGCAACATAGGTAAGCACAATCGAAACAATGGAGGTAAGCCATACCAGCGTGATGAGCGGTTTCTCAAAGTTCATCTCGTCAGCATTGCTGTACTTCATCTTCGCATAGGCAGCGTTGACCCAGTAGGAGACTGCACTTGCCAGAATCATGACCAGACGCATCGCAAAAATCCAGACAAGCAGCATGATCTGGATTTCGGGAGCCTTGATAGCAAGCAGGATAAAGGAGATCAGGGCAACACCGGTAACACCGTAGGTTTCAAAACCGTCAGCGGTAGGTCCAACCGAGTCACCGGCATTGTCACCGGCACAGTCAGCAATAACACCGGGGTTACGGGCATCATCCTCCTTGATCTTGAAGACGATTTTCATGAGATCGGAACCGATGTCGGCAATCTTGGTAAAGATACCGCCGGCAATACGGAGCACCGAAGCACCGAGAGACTCACCGATGGCAAAGCCGATAAAGCATGGCCCGGCAAAATCATTGGGAACAAAAAGCAGAATACAGAGCATGACGAAGAGTTCGATGCTGATGAGCAGCATACCGATACTCATGCCGGCTCTGAGCGGAATGGCATAGGTCGGAAAGGGTTTTCCGCCAAGACTTGCAAATGCGGTTCTTGAGTTGGCAAAGGTGTTGATCCTCATGCCGAACCAGGCAACCGTATAGCTTCCGAGGATACCGATAAGACTTGCCGCAAGAATGGAAAGAACCTTTATGGTTTCCAGATTGCGAAGCCAGCCGAAGTATGCAACAATAATTGCGCCGATGAGAACCCAGAGAACAAGAATAAACTTGCCCTGTGTGATCAAATAGGTTTTACAGGTAGCATAGATCAACTCGCTGATCTCCTTCATGGCACTGTGAACAGGCAGATTGCGGATGCCCATATACTGTACTACACCAAAGAGCATGCCGAACAGGCAGATGGCAAGCCCCCATAATAAAAGCGTGTCACCGGGTATTCCACCCAGAAAAGATACCGAATGCAAATCCGGCAATACCAGATCGGCTTCGCTTGCATGCGCAACCTGCGACTGCAGCAGAAGCCCGAGACCTCCCAGAACCGATCCGGCTCTGGCTAACCATGTTACGTTCAAAGGTTTTTTCATTGCACTGTTTTTCACTGTTATTCTTGATTCAAAAAAAGAATGTTCTCAGCAAAATCATGTCAACTTGATAACGACCTGCCAATCACAGGATTACGTAAATTGCAACTTTTTTCATGAATCTCAATACCTTTTCGCAGAACTTCTTAGCTCTTCCCCGCTATTTTTGATCTTCCCGAATTCTCTCTGTTTCCGGCTCAAAAAATGATCGTTCATTACATATTCTGCCCGGCCTCTCTTATATTCATTCCGTCGGCAATTGGCATATCGTCCAATTGTAAACCAAAATCACTTACCGATTTACGCTTCTTCGCCATGAAACTTGTTGTCGGTCTCGGAAATCCTGAATCCCGCTACACAGGAACCCGCCATAATATCGGCTTTGAAGCTGTGGAAAAAATCGCTGATTTTTTTCAGGAAGGATTCAGTGCCGGTAAAGGCAAATACCTTGCGGCTAAAATCCGGCATGGAAAAGAGCAGGTTATCCTTATCAAACCGATGACCTACATGAATCTCTCCGGCCACGCGGTTGTAACTGCCATGAATTTCTATAAAATCGCAGCGGGAGATATCCTGGTAATCTGTGATGATCTGAATCTTCCGTCAGGATCAATTCGCCTTCGGTCCAAAGGATCAGCGGGTGGACAGAACGGCCTGAAACATATTATCGAATCTCTTGGAAGTGATGAGTTTGCACGTCTGCGAATAGGTATCAAACCTCAGGATCAGCCTCTGGGCTCTTTTTCATCGTTCGTGCTTGGAAAATTCAGTGAAGAGGAGCGATCGGTTATGACGGGTGTGCTTCCGGTATGCCGGGATGCCGCGCTTGATTTCGCCGTGAACGGTATCAATCATGCCATGAACCACTTCAATAAGCCGACAGTATAGCTCCTTCAGGAGGAGGCACATCGAAACACCGTCGCTTCAGGCAGCATACCCGAAGATATTTTTCTCAAAAACAGTATCGCCCGGCTGTTGAACTCGGCCGGTTGATCGACATTGCAGACATGACCGGAATTACCGATCACCTCAAGCCATGAATTGGTGTGGCGGGTTATGATGTACCGTAC